>PYEQ01000209.1 GCA_003017785.1 filamentous cyanobacterium CCP5
GGCGGGAAGTTGCCCCCGGCACCGTCGGCCTGACAGTGGAAGCCAGCGGCCCGATCGCCAGTAACGCCAACCTTGTCCTCTGGGCAGGCAGCTTGCGGTTTGCGACCCCACCCCAGCCGGGACGCTATCGATTGTTAATCACCGAGCGGGAATACCTCTCCGCCGACTACGTCAATGTCGTGCCTCAGCGCACAGGACGGATGATTGAGCAACCGAGCCGTCTGGTCTACGCCGAAATTGTGCCCCTGGATGCCGCCCTACTCGAGACACCGAATGTGACGGCCAACCGCACCACCGTGTAGCGTTTGCCACGATTCCGGTGGGTTACGTAATGGCTGCCGATAGCGCCGAACCAACCCAGGGTTCTCACTGGGTAGACCCTGGTTCACCGGAATTACAGGCAACTCCTCACGGCTTTGCTCAAACCTTCATCTATGGTTTTTACAACGGCTAGATGAACTTCCTAGAACCGATGGTTAGCGAGGCTTTGTCGCTAACCATCTCCCCCACGCCCGATCGCCCACTCTCCCCCTTTTAAACCAGGAGTTTTGCGATGACAACCGACTATATTCTTTTCGTCCATGGCGTTAAAAACCGCAATTTGGCAGCCTTTGAGCGCACCAGTCTGGGATTGCTGCAAGGCATTCAGCGATCGCTCGGGGATTCCCGTCACACCTTTAAACCCATCTTCTTGTTTTGGGGCGATCTGAATGTTCAGCCCTTACAAAAATTGACCCAGGGCTTGACCGCCTCACCCCAGTGGAAAAAACTGCTTTTTCGTGAGTTTCGCACTCAAGAGATTCTGGAGTTTGTTGGGGATGCGGCCCTTTATCTAAGTCGCCATGTGGGCTCACAAGTGGTTTACCGCATTAAGGAAACGGCGCTGGGGCCTTTGGAAGAGGCCAAAGAGGGCGATCGCCTGCATTTGGTCACCCACAGTATGGGCACCGTGATTCTCTTCGACATTCTCTTTGCCGGGCGCTGGGAAGACCCGCGCCTCGATCAAGCGGCCAGCACCCAAAATGTTCGCCGTATCGTCAGCACGATTCGCAACGCCCTATTTGGCATGGGCCACAATCCGGGCGTGGGGCTACCTATTGCCAGTATTCACACGATGGGGTCACCCATTGCGCTGTTTAGCCTGCTCACAGCCACGGGGGAAAGCTCCCATGACTTGACCGCTAACTTCCAAGACCTGCTACAGAATCTGTATCAGCGCCATGAACGTAAAGCCTTGATCTGGAACAATTTCATCCATCCGGGCGACCCCATCGCCTATCCCCTCCAGGGGATCATTCCCACCGTGCTGGCCACCGCCGATCGCTACGTGCAAGTGCGGGATGTGATTACGGAAAATCGCAATCTGCCCGTTAACCTGGGCCTAATACCGCTGTTGTGGGGCGGCGATGCCCACGGCAGTTATTGGCAAAGCCCACGAGTAGCCCAAGCGATCGCCGCAGCGCTGCGCTAGGCATGGCCATGACCAACCCCACCCCGACCGAACCGGAAGTCTCCACCAACAGCCCTGCGGCCTCTGCCCGTCATAGCCTCAGCCCCGCCGCCTGGGGAGCCCTCAGCGCGATCGCCGTGGCCGTAATTGGCGGCCTAGTCACCGTTGCAACCACCGTCATTCCCCTGCGGCAAGACCAGCCCAAATCGCCACCCCCGGAGAAAGCCACCTTGACGACCGACGCGATCGCGGGCAAGTGGACAGGAATTGCAACAGCTGACAATGGCGATCGCTATACGCTGTCGGTGGCAATTTTGCCTGACTGTGAGGTGGGCGATCGTTGCGGCACGATTGCCGTGGCGGAAGTTCCTTGCTACGGCGAAATTTCCCTTTATGGTGTCGCTGAAAACACCTTTGAATTTAACGTCGATCAGTTTGATCACCGTAGCAGTGCCAGCTGTTCTCCAGGCGCGGGGGAGCACTTCCACCTGCTGCCCGATGGTCGGCTCGCTTACCAGGCGGATTGGGGGGTCGAAGGGATATTGGCAGCAGCTCGATAAGATATTAGGCGTTGGTGAAGCGATCGCCCTTGACCTCCATTCCATCACCCTCAATTGCCATCGCGCTGGCGCGATGGAAGCAATAGAAAACGGGGCGATGAGAATGGTGAGTTTCCTTGGCGTTAAGGAGCTATCTTGAAATGAATATACCGCCGTAGGTTGGCGTTAAGGTACGAAACCCAACGCTCTAAGCAGGTAATTTCTTTCTCGGAGATTGTCTAATCAATTCGAAGTAAGGAGCAATCGCACGGCTGAGCTGGTAATTAATTGGGGAGAAAGCCGTCAGTGAGGATAGCTCTGAGTGGATAAGGGCAGGTTTCAGGGAAGGTGGTCAGGGCTAACCCGGTTTCTACGGCAGCCAATTCGCGGGCATTGGCATAGCATTGTGCCTGCTCTGTATGTAGGTAAGGCCTGAGGCTAGGGCTCTCGGCCAACAGATCTTGGATCCGCAGTCGCTATTCGATGATGGTGGCCTGCCAGCTATCACTACGCTGCTCAGGTTGATAGGCCCACTTCAACAAAGGAATCGGAAATGGGTCGATGTGAATGGCGGGTTTCTTTGGCTTTAATTTGATTGATTAGGAGGGGCGATATGACTAACGGTTATACGGCTTAACCCACGCTTGAGACATAGCTTCATTGTGACTGAGCATACTTCTGAGCCTTAAACCCCTTCCAGACAAGCTGTTCAGGCGTTCACGGATAACATTATCCTGACATTTTATCGTTTTAGGCTGCAAAATAGTTGACAATGTCAGAATTATGGATTAGCCTTGAAGTATTAAAGAACTCCGATAGGCGGAGATTGTCATGCTAGATGGGGATATTGTCCACAGCAGATTGAGACGGCTTTATCAAAAACCGTATAAGTGGCTTTGCGAAGGCACTGCAACCAGTGATGAATGTGCGCGGGTTCTGCTCGAGAAACTCAAGCAAGACATTAAAGCTAAAGGTGATCTCCCCGTTTTTCTCTCACAAGCAATGGCAGATAGTGTTGCACAAATAAGCAGACATCTTGAAGAAGCTAGAGAAGGTGAGTTTGCCAGACTCAGTATAGAATTCGAGGTTCTAGCTCAGAAAGCGGATGGGCGTCCGGATTTGAAAGAACTGACCTTACGGGCAAGTAAAGGCTTGCTCAACGATCTTAGAAATGGGCGAGAAGTAGATATAACTCATATCTCAGAGTCTATTTTCGGGCGGTATATTCATGAGGTTTATGAATCAGAGTTTAAAGAACGAATTCCATTGACCTCAGAACATCATGCAGGTGTTACTCAAGGAACCCTCGAAAGACGAATTGAAGCCATGCAATCAAGTGTAGATTCTGGGATTCAAAAATTTGCCCAAAATGCTATCAGGAATCAAAGTGTAGCCAAACTATCTCTGCCCCGACGTCCTTCTCGAAAAGCAATTGATTTAAACGAAGATCTTCTGGCAGTTTAAGTAAGATGAAAAGACAAAATGTACAAGATTCTGATTTTACCTTGCTTTTCGAGCCGGTGATGAGTGGTGGTGGATCTGTTCGCCTAATTGATCACTCTAGAAATCGAGAAAGCAATGTGAAAGTTGCTGTAGACGACAGCGCATTTAGTTATCGAGTACAAAAAGAATTTCCTTCTATAATTGCTGATCTCATTGATCTGGCTATTGCTATTCATGCAGCTGATCGCTTGACCTTTCAAAGTCTAAGGCAGAACCAAACTCTGATTCATGTTGTTCTCCCAGCACGTCATCCAGAAATTCTAAATCAAAACCCTCTCCAAGATAAGCTCTCTAATCTTCTAGAATGGGCGACCGGGAGGAGATGGTGTTTGAATTTTCAAAAAGAGTCGATTTGGGACGTGCTGTTGAGCAACAGCCTCTACTTTCGTCTGCTGATCCCCATGTGGATGAAGTAGCACTTTGGAGTGGTGGACTTGATGCTCTGGCTGGGCTTTACACTCGTCTTAAGAAAAACCCCGAAATATCTTTTATGCTATTTGGGACGGGAAGTAATGATAACGTCTACGCACGTCAAGAGCAGGTCTTTCAAGCGCTTCAACCATCTTTTCCTAATCGGTTAAACCTATGTAGAGCACCAATCCGCTTTTCTGAGAGCAATTTGCATACAAAGAACAAAATTTCTCGTGCAAGGGGTATTGTATTCACGTTACTTGGTTCAGCTTGTGCCTATCTGATGGGACGGCGAGTTTTGCACTTATACGAAAATGGCATTGGCGCAATCAATCTCCCCTATCGAAAATCTGCTGTTGGTCTAGATCATTCTCGATCAGTTCATCCTTTAACTCTTCTTCGGGTTAGCAATCTGATATCAGAACTTGTGGGAGAGGAATTTAGAGTCCAGAATTCATTCCTTTTTTGGACAAAAGCTGAAATGTGCCAGCAATTGGCAGAAGATACACAGTATGAATTGCCTTCTTTGACTATTTCATGTGATAGCCCGCATCGTAAGCAGCCCATCCAATGTGGCTATTGCTCATCTTGCATATTAAGAAAACAAGCACTTGCAAATTCACAAGTAAAAGATCAAACCCATTACATCGTGCCTCATGCTACTCGTCCAGTAGGTGATATTAGGTTGTATCTTCAACACATGCTGGTGCAAGTTTCTACACTTAAGGAACTGTTGAAGTATTCAGAAAACGCTACTACCCAATGGGAGTCTTTAACTAAGAGATTTCCTGAACTTGACGACATCGTAGATAGGACTCATGAAGTAGAAGGCTTAACATCTCTTGAAATGAGAAAATGTTTAATTCGGCTCTATCAAACCTATGTTTCTGAATGGGATACTGTAGAACCTCAAATTTCAGGAGATTTCTTGAATCAGATGAGTGTTCAGCAGGTATCTCAAGATTTCCAGCTTGCTATCCAGTAAGGGTGAAAGGGAAATACTATGGCTACCAACATTCTTGACAATATTGATTTACGCAAATTGGGAGAGCTTCTGCAACAAGCACGAAAGAAGAGTGGGATGACTCAAGCTGATGCGGCTAAGGTCATCGACGCTGCACGAACTACCATTGTTGCCATTGAAAAGGGAGAGCGGCGTCTCAAGCCGAATGAGTTAATCAAATTAGCTCGTGCTTACGGACGAGCTATCAGCGATTTCGTCCGCTCTACTCCTGTTACTGAGCCATTTGAGGTTCAGTTTCGCGCTGCTTATCAACGAAGTGAACAAGAAGAAGTACAAATAAGCCCAGTTATCCAGCGCTTTGAGGAACTGTGCCGCAACTACTTGGAGCTTGAGAAGATAATGGATGCTCCAATTGCTCGTAACTATCCTCAGGAATATAGCGTGAACAATATGCCGATAGAAGCGGCGGCGGAAAGTATTGCGATCGCAGAGCGTCAACGGCTTGGACTAGGAGATGGCCCAATCCCAATGCTTCGAGACATCTTGGAGCAAAGTGTTGGGATTAGGGTGTTCTATCTAAATATGCCAGCAAAATATTCAGAAATTTACAGCTATGATGAACAGCTCGGTGGCTGTATAGCCATAAATCTGGGTCACTACGAGGAGCGACGGCGTTGGTCTATGGCCCATGGCTATCTCCATTTTCTCGCGCATAGACGAAAGCCAGTTGTAGATTTTGAAGGGCAATACAAAAGAATTCCAGAAAGTGAACGATTAGCCGAAGCTTTTCCAAAGTATTTTCTAATGCCTACAAGTGGCTTGCTGAGTCGATTTAACGATATGTATCGAACTCATGGTAAGTTTACTCCAACTAATTTGTTTACTCTTGCCCATTATTATGGAGTGTCTATAGAAGCCCTTGTTTATCGGTTAGAAGATATGGAACTTCTTCCGTCAGGAACTTGGGATCGTTTGCGTGATCGAGGATTAAAGGTTAGAAAAGTACAGCAAGAACTAGGTTTAGAAGAGATCGAGCATCGGGCTGACATACTCCCCATCCACTATCAACACCTTGCTATTGAAGCTTTGGAGCAAGGACTTATCACTGAAGGACGCTTTGCAGATCTCCTTGGTGTTGATCGGTTAGAAGCTCGACGCATAGCAGAAGCATTACGTGAACATTCTAGCGGGATGGTTGAAGAATCTGCTTATCTAGATTTGCGTCAGGCATAGGACATTGGGAGACGAATTATGGAAATCAAACACTCCCATGTAGTTCTTGATGCCTGTTGTGTCTTGAACTTCTGTGCTTCTGGGCATTTGATCGAGATTATACAGTCCCTACCAGCTCAAGTCGTAGTTACTGAAGTCGTTAGAGAAAGAGAATTGCTGACTCTCCAACGCTTGGCAGACGAGAATAACGAGGATACAAATCAGTTTGAAGCAGCTATGGAAAAGGGACTACTTGCAGTTACAGATTTTAATTCTGGGAGTGAAGAAGAAACCTTTGTAAACTATGTTTTTGAGCTGGGAGATGATGGTGAATCAGCAACCTGTGCAATTGCGGTTCACCGAGAATGGGCGATCGCTACCGATGATAAGAAAGCAATTTCCTTTTTTCAACGGGAAGCACCCAATCTGCAAATCCTATCAACTTTAGCAATAGTCAAGCATTGGTCAGAGGCAGCGAATGTTTCTTCTGCTACTTTACGATCTGTGCTTACCACTATACGAACCAGAGGACGCTACATCCCACACCGCAACCATCCTTTACTAGGCTGGTGGGAAGATATGATGCGATGAACTCGAAACTGGAAGTAAGTTCATCTGGGTATCTGTCAGTAGCTTGCGTGGCTGTATAACGTTCCCAATCACCCGCTGCAGATAACCTCGAACTCCAACAAATGACCCCTCAATGGCGGGTGCATTGGGGTTGTTAGCTGGCTCTGCAAAAATCTTTATGTTTTTAATCTTGTACCTTGATTCTGCTTCGGTGTATGTAGCCATATTTCTCATTTTTTGTCCTTACTGGCCACCAATCTCCTTGTTGAGGAATTGTGTAGAAAACTTCACCCTCATCAATTCTAGCTATGATGCTGAATTGAGTCCCTTGACCTGATCGAACGTTTGTATAACCATCTGGATCTTCGATCACTGCTGGCACTTCGTCAGGTCTAGGGGGAAAATCTGATGCGATAGGACTTAAAGTGGGTGTTGGAGTGGGCTCTGGAGTTAGATTTACATCCGAATTGCTAGAAGGGGCAGGACTGTCAGACGTTTGAGTAAGCTCTGGCGAGGAAATTTCTGCTGGATTGTTATCGGTCTTAACTGGGCTGCCGCTACCATTAGAGCTATCTAACTCAGGAGAAGTACTAAAAGAAAGAACCAGTCCTATAGTAAGAATTGAAAGCCCAATGGGAATAGTTAGCTTTTTTTGCTCTGGCGATACTTCAATTACTCCTCCCAGCTTATTGACGAACCCTAGAAGGAGAAAAAAGAGGCCTGCTATAATCGGTAAAGTTGGAAGTGGTGTCTCTTGAATTGCCTTAATAATTTCTCCCATGTTTCCTCCTTCCATTTCTTAACTAAGACAGAATTTATAGCGGATTTCACTCGGATGAAGTACATCGCGATGATCCCCCCTGCCCCCCTTATCAAGAGGGTACAGAGTGAAACTTATACCAATTCAATTTAAGGATGCACTTAATACAGCATTAGTAATGAAGTCCCATCCCGTCACTGAGCGAACCACGTC
>PYEQ01000210.1 GCA_003017785.1 filamentous cyanobacterium CCP5
GGCTACGTGCAGTCGGTGTTTGGTGGCTACTGGAACTATTTAAGGCTTTACGATCCGGCAATAGCTGCGCAGGTCGAAACCCTCAAAAAGCTCCATCGAGGCTTTAAGGGGTAACCATGAAAATCCACTCTTGGCAGCATAGTATTCAGGTTTGGAGTAGCTAACTAATCGAGGTTCTACATAACCATGACGCTAGATGAGTTGCGCACCCACTTATTGGCTTTGACACCAGCGGAAAAGGCTGAGGTTGTTCAGCTTTTGGTGCAAAGCCTAGGAGATATCTGGCTTGGGATAGAAAAAACGCCCGGCGTCGTTGGGGGAGATGCTTGCGTTAGTGGAACCCGAATCCCGGTTTGGGATTTAGTGCAGTATCGTCGCATGGGCGCTTCTGATGCGAAAATTTTGGAGGCTTATCCACAGCTAACTGCAATGGATTTGACCCATGCTTGGCAGTACGCTGAGGCGCATTCTGCGGAGATTAAACTGGCGATTCAGCAAAACGAGGCCGCGTAGGGGTGCTTCGGCTTTACGCGGATGAGCAATTTCCGTTGCCCGTAGTGCAACGGTTAAGGGCGCTAGGTTATAACGTTCTCACAGCTCAGGAGGCTGGGCAGGCCAATCAACGCGTTCCTGATGATCAGGTTTTAGCTTTTGCGACCCGTGGTTACAAGAGGTTAAGGCCGAATGACTGAACTGATCCGCTGGTTTGGCTATATTTAGGGCTTCCTGAAAAAGGCTAGGAGGCTTGTAGGTTGGAGTGTTCAGAGTGGATCCGAGGTGATAAAGTGCAAGAAAAATCGCCCAATAGGGCAAAAACCCTTGCACCTGATTGCCGATGTACCGCCGTTCTAGCCCAGGCCAACTAAGTTTCGAGGACTTCTACTTGCCGTTTGGGGGCAAACTCTCCGGTGAGAACCGCTGGGTGAAACTGGCGGAACTTGTCCCATGGGAAGCCTTTGAATCGAGTTATGCCGAGCAGTTCAGCGAGAGCCAAGGTGCCCCAGCCAAATCGTTTCGTATGGCATTGGGCGCACTGATTATCAAAGAACGGCTGGGCACAACTGACGCCGAGACGGTGGAGCAGATCCGCGAGAACCCGTATTTGCAATACTTTCTGGGATTCCATGAGTACAGCGACCAGGCCCCGTTTGAGGCCTCAATGCTGAGCCACTTTCGGCAGCGATTGAGTCTGGAGTTGGTCAATCAAGTGAATGCCCGAATCGTCGAGGATGCATTGGCGGCTGAGCGGGCGACGCCCACGGTCCAGAACGGCGAGACGGGTGCCGAAAGCCGTGACTCGCAGACCCCGGTTGAGGCGTCATCAGACTCCGAGCCGTCCTCCTCAAACGAGTCAGATGATGAGGATGAGCCACCGCCGCCGCCAAATCAGGGCCAACTGATACTTGATGCCAGTGTGGCTCCGGCTGATATTCACTATCCCACTGACCTGCATCTGCTCAATGCGGCCAGAGCGAGCAGTGAACGCATTCTCGACTATCTCTATAACGCGATAGCACAACCGGGGATGCGCAAACCTCGGACCTACCGGCAGCAGGCGCGTCGCGCCTATCTCAAGGTGGCGAAACAACGCCGCGCCACTCGACGACATATCCGTAAGGCTATCGGTCAACAACTGCGCTACCTACGCCGCAACTTGGGCCATATCCGACGGTTGGTGTCAGGTGGGGCACCCTTGAGTGTCTTGCCTCGCTTTTGGTACCGACGTCTGCTGGTGATTCAGGAGGTCCACCGGCAACAGTGGCATCTCTATCAACACCGGCAACGGAGTATTGAGCACCGCATTGTCAGTTTGGCTCAGCCCCATGTGCGCCCCATTGTCCGGGGTAAAGCCGGAACCCCAGTCGAATTTGGGGCCAAGATCTCGATAAGTTGCGTATCGGGCTACTGTTCCCTTGACCGCCTCGATTGGGAGGCCTATCACGAAGCGGCTGACTTGCCCCGCCAGGTGGAGCAGTACAAGGCTCGCCACGGCTATTACCCTGAATCAGTCCATGCCGACCAGATCTATCGCACCCGGATCAATCGCAGTTGGTGCAAGGCCCACGGCATTCGCCTCAGTGGTCCGCCCTTAGGACGACCGAAGGCAGGGACTCGGGCTGAGGTGGACCGGCAAGCTCAAGCTGATGCCAAGATTCGCAATGCCGTCGAAGGCAAGTTTGGCCAGGGCAAGCGGCGGTTCAGTTTGGCTCGGGTCATGGCTAAGTTGGCCCCTAGCGCTGAAACCGCTATTGCCATTACCTTTCTGGTGATGAACCTGGAGCGCCGCCTCCAGGCGTTGAGACTCCTTTTTATCGTTATCTTGGCGGCTGTTGTCTCGCAAAGGGGACGTCGAAACCGGCGGCGATCTCGTGGGATTGACTCAGCCACCCCCTGGTGGCTGAGTCTTCACGCTCAGGCAACCCCATCGCAGCTCTGTTACCCAAATTGCTGACTTTTTCAGCAAGCCCTAATTAATTCCTTTCCCTGCTCCATGCTCCATACCTTCAACGTGCGGTCAGCAGAGGCAGAAACCACCTGTTGCCCGTCCGGCGTAATCGCTACTGATAAAACTGAACCGCTATGCCCCTCAAGGGTGTTCAGTTCCTCCCCCCGCTGCAAGTCCCAAACTTTCAAGGTCCCATCAGTGGATGCCGACACCAATCGGCTGTTATCTAATGTAATTGCAGCAGACAACACCCAAGCACTGTGCTCCTGTAGGGTGGCTAGCTTCAATCCCTCTTGGAGATCCCAAATTTCCAGTTTCCCATGAGCGTTGGATTTCCCATTGGGTGAGAATGAGAACGCTACGGAAGCCGACACTGCTTTGCTGCCATCCGACGTGATTGCCAGAGATGAGACTGAACCTTTGGGTCCGTCTAGAGTAGTAATTTCTACCTCCTTTTTAAGATCCCACACTATCAACTTTTCATCAAAGGTTGCCGATACACCTCGACTACCATCCGGCGTTATAACCACAGACTTTATAGAGCCGCTTTGAGCTTTCGGGGTGTAAAGCTTCATTCCCCTGTGAAAGTCCCATACAACCAGTGTTCTATCTTGGCATACCGACACGGCACGACTGTGATCTAGCAAGATCGGCTTAAAGCTAACCAAATTATTATTTTTCTCTTGAGTATTGAATTCTATTCCCTGCTGCAAGTTCCACACTTTCAGAGTGTGGTCAGAAGACGCCGACACAGCGCGATTCACATTTGGCAAAATTGCCACGGAGTTGACTGAGTCGCTGTGTCCCTCTAGAGTAGCCAATTCGACCCCGCGCTGCAGGTCCCATATTTTCAAGGTCCTGTCGTCTGAGGTAGAAACGGCCTGCCGCCCGTCTGGTGAAATCGCTACAGATAATACTGATCTCTTATGGCCCTCAAGAGTAGCCAGTTCTATTCCCTGCTGTAGATCCCACACTTTTAGAGTGCAATCATCCGAGGCAAAAACTACCCTCTGTCCGTCTGGTGAAATTGCTACAAACCTAGCACCCTTCACATGTAATTCTAAGTTAATCAGTTCTTTACCATTGTCCAAATCCCACACCTTCTGAATACTGTTCTTTGAAGCGGAGATTGCCTGGTTTCCGTCTGGAGTTACTGCGACAGAAAACACTGGAGCACTGTGTCCCTCCAAGGTCATTAGCTCTACTCCATTTTGCAAGTTCCATACTTTCAAAGTTCCATCCTGTGACCCTGATATTACCCGCTGCCCGTCTGGAGTAATTGCAACGGACCAAATAGGCCATCCATGGCCCTTCAAAGTCATCAATTCCACTTTCTGCTCCAAATCCCAAACCTTTAATGTCCCATTATGCGAGGCAGAGACTGCCCGTTCCCCATCTGGGGTAATTGCAACGGATAATACAAGATCATTGTGGCCAGTAAGAGTTGTTAGTTTCTCGCCATTTTTCAAATCCCAGACATTCAGCGTCTTATCATTGGAAGCTGACACCGCCCGGCCACCATCCGGCGTGATTGCTACGGATCTGACTAGGCTACTATGGCCCGTCAAGGTGCGAAGCAGAGGACTATCTGGGGGTGTCAGGTTAGCTTGCTGTGGGCGTAACCAGTAGCCAGGTTGTTGGGCGGCTTGCTGCAAGAGCCCCTTGATGCTAGGTCGAGATTTAGCGCATAGATGGCCCCAAAGCCGCTCCCTGAGTTGACTAGGTTCCCTAGCCAATATGTGGGCTGATAGTCGCAGGGTGGACTGTACCAGAGTCAAGTCTGTATCGTCTGGCAGGTAGTCGTAGTCGTTAATTAAGCTGTTGATTTCGGTAACCGTTAGCTTGGCCTGCAGCCAATCGAAGTTTAGTAGTAGTTCTCGAAGTTCTGCCTGCTGATCTGCCCGAGCTAGGTGAAAAGTCAAATGCTGAAAGTAGTAATCGTCGTTAGGGCCACTTGCTTAGTGGTGCAGAAAAGTTTTGAAAGGGTTGCTGTGCAAGGAGTCTCAAATGAGACAGGGGGGGTGAAGCGGGGCATTCCATGAGAGGTTTGAATTCCCCAACTCAAGGCCAGTCTCATGGAAACACCCCTCCTGTATCGTCAACTGCAAGACCAATTGAGTCAATGGGTACAGCCCAAAGACCAACGTCATTTGCAAGGGTTCGCGGAAATTGTGGCGGCAGTGTTACAGTCCGGCGAGGCCTGTCTGGGGCGATGGATACCCTACCTCTCGCATCGCGACTGCGGTGCGAGAGCCCATATGGGACGGCTGAGCTACTTTCTCCATAATCCTCAGATCACATCGGAACGCTACTACGTGCCGATGCTGCGTCACCTGCTGTCAGCCTTTGCTGGAGAGGCAATTCTTTTGACGCTGGACACCAGCATGCTGTGGGATCAATTTTGTCTAATAGAGGTGTGCTTGGCCTGGGGTGGCCGCTCCTTTACCCTGGCTCAGGTGGTCTTGGAGCATGGCAGTGCCATGGTGGGCTTCGAGCAGTATCGACCGGTCTTGGAGCGTGCTCAACAGGTACTGCCCCCAAGCGTACAGGTGACCTTGCTGGCTGACCGGGGCTTTGAACATGGGGGCTTGATGCGCTGGTTGAATAAACAGCAGTGGGATTGGGCGATTCGGGTGAAGTCAGACCTGTTGGTGACCACTCCCGACGGTCGAACGCAATCGGTAGAGAGCCTCTTTCCGCCCCCAGAACAGGCCTATCTGGTGGGGCCGGTGCGGGTGTTAGGGGATATTGATGCGCACCTGGCAACGGCGAATGTGCCGGGTGCGCAAGACACTTGGGCGGTCTTGTCCAGCCAAACGGTTTCTCTGCAAACGTTTGCGCTCTATGGTCAGCGCTTTGGGGGGATTGAACCCCACTTCAAAGATTACAAGTCAGCCGCCTTGGATGTCCTTGACTCGGGTTTACGCGATGCCCAAGCCTTGACCCGCTTATTCATGCTGCTGGATTGCGCCTATCTAATTGCCTTGGTGTTGGGCATGATGCTGGTTAAAACTGGTCAACGGTCTCGTCTGGATTGGCATGGCGACAGGGGCTTGAGTTTTCTGCAACTCGGCCTGCGGGAATTAGCTCGGCTTTGCTACGAGCGATTGCCCTTGCCCATCCTCCAAGCGTTGCCTAAGGGCAATCCACCGCCCGCCTGCGCTTCTCAGTGCAAGCAAGACGCCTTAGACTGCCGCATTGAGTTTGCCAGGGTCGTTACATTCTCATGCTGAGACTGTCATGAGTTTTCTGCATCACGGTAGTGTTCTAGACCTGTGGAAGCCCTGTCATACCGCTCGCCCAAACTCATGGCGATTGATAAATAGGCCAATCACCGTGTCATGCATCAGAACCGATTTGGAGAAGCAAATGGTTTTACGAGCCAAGCGCTTGATCCGCGTCCGCAAGGTCAAGTGCTTGCGTTCAATCCGCTGGGTGTTGGCTTTACCCACCGTGTGGTGTTTGGCGTCAAGGAGCCGCAAGTATGCGCCCCAGCTATCGGTGTAAAACGGCTGAATGCCGAAGGGCGTTAACAGCGCCATCAGCGTCTTAAGGGCTTGATCCTCATGGGGAGCTAAGACATAGGCCAGGACGTCTCCCGTTTGGTGGTCGATCGCGTTCCAGAGCCAGCGCTGGTGCCGTTTGGACTGGACAAAGCTCCACATCTCGTCCATTTCGGCCTCCTCCACTCGAACCACCATGGCTGTGGTCGGTGGAGTCGTCATCGACTCCAACAGCGGGCGATTGACGCTCTCAAGCTGGCGATGTTTTTTTGAGTTCCTCAATGACCGTTGTGGGGCTAACCTTCAAGACTCGAGCGGTATCTCGAATGCCGCTACCGTTGACGGCCATCTCCGCAATCTGCTGTTTCACCTCCGGCCAGTAGCCCCGGTAGCTGTAGTTCAGGATAAACGAGGCGCGCCTACACTTGGCATTGCGGCAGCGATAGCGCTGTTTGCCTTCAGCACTTTTGCCATGTTTGACCACATCGGTGGTGTGACAGCGGGGGCAACAGATGGGTTCTAGGACCATAGGAAAACCTGAGGATAGACATTCCTATACTATTTTGCCTGTTCCACAGGTCTAGAACATTACCGTCACATTCTCATGCTGAGACTGCCATGAGTTTTCTGCACTACTAAGGGCATCTCTGTCACAGGCCGAACAGATTGTACTAACCCTCACCTATTTGCGTCAGCACCTCACGTTCCAGATGTTGGGATTGCTGTTCGATGTGAGTGAAAGTCCGGCCCACAACATCTTTAATGATTGATTATCCATTTTTCACGATTTACTTCCAGAAAGTCTCTTCGCTCAGCTTCAAGGTCGGGACAGCGACTGGGCCTTTGCCCAGGAAGCACTGGAACAGCACGAACTGATTATTGATAGCTCAGAGCAAGAGCGGGAGAGGCCCGCAGGCTCTAAGGAACAGGAAATGTACTACTCAGGATATAAAAAAACACACGTTTAAGAGTATGTATATTGTTTTGCCAAGAGGAACAGACATTGTTGATGTAATCCTGGGTGAACCGGGGTCTAAAAGCGATATTTCTCAGTTTCGTGAGGCGCAATCTAAGTTTAGCACAAGGCAACGATTTAGAGGCGATACTGGATACCAGGGGGAGGCTAATCTCGTAACTCATCATAAACGAACAAAGAAACGGGAGTTAATGCCTGAGGAGAAAGAAGAAAATAAGGCATTTGCTCAAAAACGAATCTGTGTTGAACATGTTATTCGTAAGATAAAGATATTTAGAATCGCCCAACAACGCTTTCTATTAAGAGGGAAGCGCTATCCATTAGTGATAGAGGTCATTTGTGGGCTAGTCAGGTTGAGGATAGGGGCTTTAGTGCTACCTTCAACTGAAAAAACCCCGTTATGACAGTGCCCTTTTCAAATGGGCTTTTTCCTCTGAGTTTTAGTTGATGAGCGGCTCCAACCCTCTGATTCTCGTGAAAAGTTGCCAAGTCGGTTTACAACGCAGATCGTCGAAATCTTTTTCCAGCAGGGGTTTCAAAACTTGGAGATGTCTTTTGCATAGAAATTGCCCATCGAGAATACGTCCCAAAAAGATTCCC
>PYEQ01000211.1 GCA_003017785.1 filamentous cyanobacterium CCP5
CCCCGCCATTGTGATGGGCGGTCAGATCAATGCTGAGGCCGTCCAGCTGGGTGAACCGGTTGCCCCGAATTAGGTTGCGATCGCTCAAGGGAAACGCGCTAATCGCCACGCCGGGGCCGGGCTGATAGCCGATCGAGTTATCGCTGACCTGATGGCCCCGGCCCATGAGATACACCGCCGCTCGCTCCAGCCGCCGACCGTTAAAGCGAATGTCATTCTCCTGGATTAAACTGGCCCCTTCTGGTTTAAACAGATAGACGCCGCTGCCGTCGTTGCCGCAGATCAGGTTGCCCTGGATTACTGACCCGTCGATTTGGCCCTCCAGGCGCACCGCGTCGGGCATGCCAGCGACGCCGTTGCCGATAATTATGTTCTCTGTCAGCTCCAGACCTTCAGCCCGAACGGCGCTGATCACCCCGCTGCCCTGGTGGTGTTGAATCCGGTTTTGCCGCACCACCGTGCCGACGCCGTTGAACACCGAGACTCCAAAGGCCGAGCGGGTCTCAGGAATTGACTCGTCCGGGGGCAAGCCCAGCCAGTTTTGCTCAATCACCACCCCCTGGGGAGCCAGGTCTGGGTCGTCAAATTGGAAAACCTCCACCGGTGGGGAGTCCGGGCTAGCATCGGCGGGCGGTGGCACGTTGCTGATGAAAATATCCGCCGGGGGGGTGGTCTGGGTCGACCGATGGCGAGCCTCGAAGCCATAGAAGCTGAGACCGCGCACCACCACTCCATCAGCGGCGATGGACAGGCCTCGAAACACCTCTCGACTGGCCGCCGGGGTAAGGCTGACCGCTGGCGCTGGCACCGCTGCAAAGGTGGATTCGGCCTCACCGTAGCCTGCCTGGGTGGTGCCGTCGATGACGAGGCCAGGGGCGGTAATGGTCGGCAGCACCTCCACCAGCTCAATTACCCCCTGCCCGGGCAGAAGTTGGAAGCCGATGGCTGATCCCTCGGCTGGAATGACTAGCGCCTTCTCCACATCGCTAAGCTGCTCGTATAGCAGCTCCCCGTTAGCTAGCAGAATCGCTTCCCGCAGGGTGAGTTGAGCATCGGGCACGACCACCCCATCAAGATCGCTGTTGACAGTCATTTGATAGGCAGGGGTCGGTATCTGGCTCAGCCCGACTGTCTCCGTGGCCAACAGCCCGACGCCAATACAGCCAGCCAAAGTCAGCCAGCGCCATCCCTGGGTCCTAGGTCTGATCATAGGGACAGCCCTCCTGCCTCGGGTGAAACATTCTCTAGGCCCATCTCGGCATCGGTCTCAGGGGCCGCCTCTGGAACCGCTTCTCCGGGGGGCGGTGCTGCCGAAGCCTCTACGGTCGACTCCTGCTGCTGAGGTGGGGCCACGGGCTGGAGTCCCAGTCCGTCAAATAGCTGGTTAATTTTCATAGATACGCCCAGATAGGGTCCACTGGCGCTGCGGTAGCCGCTGCCGCCGAACGAGCCGTCGTTGGCGCTGCCAAAGCTGTAGCCCACCCCCAGCCGCAAATCCGGCGTCAGGTAGTAGCCCACTTCAAGGGCGGTGCCGACTTCGGTGTAGCTAGCGGCGGGCTGGCTGATCAGGCGCACCTCCCCAAGCACATCCCAGTGGTAGGCAAACCGGTAGGAGGCCCGCAGCTGACCCAGATGAATGAAATTCCCGAAGGAGAAGTCATCCAGGGATGTGTTGCCGTAGCGCATGGCGTACTTGCCGTAAAACTCCCACTGCCAGTTGGGGGCATAGATGCCCTCCATGGCCAGGGTGTGGTCGTAGGACTCACCGCTGACGGACTGCAGCAGGGTCAGGGGGCTGGTAGAGGGGTTTTGGCGGAACTCATAGCTGAGCAGACCGTTAAAGCGATCGCTCTCCGGATTCCGGTAGGCCAGCCCCAGCCGGAAATCAATGGAGTCTGCCAGTCCCTCGATGGTCTGGTTAGCGAAGTTGGCATGCTGGAAGCGCATCAGCCCGGTGAGGGCATCGGTGATCCGACCCGCTGCCGCCGCCGAAATCACCGTGTTATCGCCGTTGTCCGAGTCCCGATGCTCAAATCGGGCGCTGGCCTGGAAATCGGGGTTGTCGGTGTATTCCAGCCCTACCGCATAGGCAGTACCGGACTCCAGCCCCAGGGCATAGGCTCCGGACCCCACCGCGTAGGGCTGGGCAAACCGTTCGCCGCTGCCCGTGTCCTCAAAGCCGTTGCTGAAGATACGCTCCAGGGAGAAATTAGCCCGCAGCCCCGGGGCCAGAGTCATGCGGTGGTTGAGGCCGATCGCCCCTTGGCCGGTGATCCCGTTGAAGCCCCCCAGCACCGAATAGCGACCGGTGAGGCTAGTGTTGTCATCCAGCGGATGGTCGATCAGGGTGTCGAGGCTGGTAATCGATCCGGGCTGGTTCGGGCCCGAGAGGAACTGCTGGGCCAGCCGCAGCTTCACCCCTGGCTCTACGTCATATTCAAACCCTACTACCGTGCGGGTGGGATAGAGGGGGTCGACCTCGGAGCTGATATTTAGATCGTTTTGGGCCAGGAAGGTGAGGTCTGGGGTCAGGGGCCAGTTCAGCCGAGACACCAGCTGGTGGCTACTGGTATTGACGTTGGCCGCCCAGTCAGTGCGAGACCGGTGGACGTAGTCAAAGGCCAGGGTGACCGGCTCAAACTGCTGCTGAATGCCCACGCTCAGGGTGCTGAGGCGATTACTCACCTCCGGTCCCTGGGTGGGCTCAAAGCCAGGGGTGAGCAGGGCCGCAGCCGAGGTTAAGACCGCCGATGAGGGGCCGAAATTGCTCTCTTGATCGAACTGGGCGCGCACCTGGGTGTCGGGGCCGACCCGCGCATCGACGCTGCCGCCCCAGCGGGTCTGGCCAGGGCGAAAGGTGGCTGCCGCCGTATTGCGGAAACCGCTACCGGCGGTGCGGAAGTAGGCGCGAGTACGGAGATTGGGCAGCAGGGTGCCATCGGCTTCGATCCGAAAAGCCTGACCAGAGGTGTCGAGTTCGGGGGAGGTCAGGTCAGAATAGGCGAATTCGCTCACCAGCTGCCCGTTTTCTCCCAGGGGCACCAGGACATCGAAGCCATAGAGGGAGAAATCCTGGACGCCCTGATCTTGCTCCAGCAGGGTGAGTCCGGCCCAGCCGGCTTCGTCGGTGTAGCCATCGAAGTTGTACTGGAGTCGTCCGGCATAGAGGTCACCGCCGTTGTCGATCCCATCCACCTGGTAGGTGACCACGATTCGCCTGACCAGGGTAGAGCCCAGAGGATTGACGTCAGTGGCCAGAACCGGCTGCCGGAACAGCAGCGAGCCGCGATCGTAGTCGATCTGGTAGTCGGCTCCCCGGCTGAGGGGAACCCGGTCAATCACGGTGCCGGGGCGATTAAGCTCCTCAGTTTCGATAAAAACGTTTTCACTGCCCGCTAGCACCTGCCGGAAAGACAGGAAATAATAGCCGCTGGTGCCGTCGGGGACAATGGTGTCTCGCTGGAAGGGGCGCAGATTGTTGGCATACATCGCCGTTAGCTGCACCGGCCCAAAGCTATAGTTGCCCTTAAAGCCATGGAGCTGACGGATGGTGGCGGTGAAATCCTGGGAGGGGCGAGAGAACTCCTGGGTGTCGAAGTCTCCCCACATGGCGTAGTCAGGGTCTTGACCGGGAATTTCGGAATCCCGCTGCAGCCGCAGGTACAGGCTGTCAATGGAGGGGGTCAGGTAGTCAGTCTGGGAGCTATCACCGTAGACGGGGTAAGTCTGTTCGCAAAACTGATCGTCCCGGTAGAGACGGTTGCCGTCACAGTTTTCGTTGAGGGCGCGATCGCTGTTATAAGCTCCGGTGATGCTCCATTCCCCGAGGGTACCGGTGCCAAACAGAGCTACATCGACGTCAAACTCCGTATCCCCGATGGCGTCGGGAGAGAGATAGTCTCGGAAGCTATCCCAGAAGTCGCTACCCCCCGGCCCCAGACGAAAGTCAAGGACTCCGGCGAACAGCGAGGGCCTCAGGTCAGTGGTGAAGGCAACCCGGGTATAGGCCTCCAGGAGTTCAAACGGCTCGGTGTCGTCTTCTGACTCAAATCCGATCGCGTCAGCCCCGTAGGCGGCGGCCCGGAGTCTCACGGTTTGGGCCTCCAGGCCCGATCTCAACACCGCCTGATACTGCCCCTGACGGGCTAACACCTGGAATCCAGCCCGCTCTGGATCGTAATCGGCACCGACAAATTCCCCGGCGCTGGTGGTCAGGGTAACTACCACGTCGTAAGCCACGGGCAGGCCTTCGGCATCTAGAAGTTGCCCCGCCAAGGTCAGAGTCGAACGGTTATTGGCCGGAATCGTGGAATCTTCCGGCGTCGTCAGGGTGATCTGCAGGGTCTCTTCAGGAGCCAGATCCGCCGGATTAATTGGATGGGGAATCAGATATTCATCGGCGGGGAAGACCAAATCCTCCCGGTCCTCTACGGACTCCGTCCTCAGTCGGACTGGTTCCCGATCTGGGGTCAAATCCGGAGACGACTCTGAAGGCATCGCCTCAGGCTCAGGGGCTTCCTCTTCCAAAGGCAGGGTCTCCTCGATCGGAATGGCCTCCAGCTGAACCGTTTCAACTGGCAGCGCGTCCTGACTGACGGCTTCAGCATCGCTGTTAGACAGGCGCAACTGGGAGGGGATCTCCAGGCTTCTAACCGGGGTCGCGGGAGGCTCCGACCCAGCCGCTTCCAAGTCGGTGCCGAGTAGTGACTGGGCCGACTCTGAGGCCGGCGGAGCCTCCATGCCAGGGTCGGCCTCGGCGGCGTTGGCTAAAATCCCCCAGCCGACTAAAACAGCCACAAGCGGCCAGTACCGATAGACGGGCAGTGCAAACATTATGGCTGGCCCTCCCTAAAGGTCGGCGTGACGGCAAAGTTCATGCGAGCCAGACTGCCTGGGGCTAGGCGCACCAGGCGAGACTGACTGTTTTCAGAAATGTGATAGAGATTTGGGGCCAAGGTGTAGCCTGGCAAACTGGTCAAATCGAGGGTGCCAACCCGGTTCCCGGCGATTACATTCGCCAGGGAAAATAGGCCCTCTGGGTCAGTGATGATGCGATTGCCATCGTCCATGAACACAACCGCATTGGGCACTCCGGGCTCACCGGGCTGCTGCTGACCGTCAAAATTCTTATCCACAAACACCCGCCCGATAATCGTGCCGCAGTCAGAGACAATTCCTGGTCGAATGGCAACTTGAAAGGCGGCTTCTACCGTGGGGAAGCCAGGAGCTGCTGCCTGGGCAATGTTGCGGCCAGAGCCGCGAACCGCATCTGGGGTCAGGAGTACCCCGTAGGCAATGGTCAGGGTTTGACCAGCCCCCAGGTTGGCAAACGTAAACGTAATTTGCCGACCGGATACCTGGACGCTGGTGGGGTTGCTGGGGGTACTGCGGACAGAGTCTTGCAAAAACTGCATTCCCCTCGGTAGCTGGTCGGTGACGGTGACCGGGGCCGCAGCGGTGGCAGTGTCATTAATCACCGCTAGCTGGTAAACGACCACGTCCCCCGGTTCAGCCGCCGCTCGGTCTGCCGTTTTAATAATCCGGAACGGAGTCTGCTGCTGCAGCGGTTGCAAAAATGCTCGATTAGACAGCACAGCCCGGGGAATGTTGTTGGAATCTGTAAACTGCGCGCCCACCTGATTCGTGATGGCCACCTGTGCCGATGCCGGCGAAAAATGGAGGCCAAAACCAACAGCAATGGCTAGCAAAAAAGATAGCCAAAACACCCAGCCATACCGAAAAACTCGCTTGGGATTAAGCACTTGCCTAACTCAAAGAATGACGGTGTGGAAAAACCCTCTAGGTTGAGATAGAGTCACCGGCTGCTATTCAAAAAGGACACCTTTCGAAGTCGAAAGGTGACTTTAAAGAAAGAACGCTCTAATGCAAAAACGCTAGTCGAATAGCGATAAGCCGATCGCTCAAGCTCAAAGACAACCGCAGCTTCATCTATCTGGGGGAGAACCAAGACCGCAGTTAACCGGCCTAAGAAGAGCGCTAAAGGGCTGCGTGCTGTTCTGGGACGGAGAACTTGCTGAGATGAAGCTAAATGTGAGGGGGCGAATGCGGATGACTAGAAGCCAATCTGTTGAACTCAGTTGAAATCAACGGAACAACTCAGAGAGGGCTTGAGAAACCCAGTAAAAACTAGTGGTCAACGAGCCACCGGGGAGGGCTACTCGGCGGATCGAACCAATCAAAAAGACGCATGCAGGACTCCTTACACCAGATTGTCTACCGAAATTCCACCTAATAGTATCCCATTGGTCGAAAATCTCATAGAGGGGCTTCCGTGAAAACCCCGTAGACAACTGTTCAACGGCTCTAAATGGGGTGGTTGGAGCCGAGAGATTCACTCAAGACTTGCGCTCGGGCCCGTCTCTACCAGCGCTAAATTGATTGGGCGATCGCTACGAGAACCCCTGTCCTGAGGGGCTTTACAGCTGCGAATCGTGACTGTGAGCTAATCCAAAGGAGACTGCCAGGGCGATCAGCGCTAGCCGGTCAGCGCGGCTCTAGGGAAAATAAAAAGATTGCATAAAAATTTCTACGGATGTCCGGACGGAAGGAAACGCACATTCCTCACTTCAAGGCATCCGTATGACCATAAAAGTTCACAACGGCTCAAAAACCCGGACGGCTAATCCTGAACGTAGTTCTGATTGTTAATTAGGGCGATTTCTGCCCGGACGAATTCTCGCCCTAGATAGGCAGCATGGTCGAGGCGAGAGATGGGGGGACGGCTTTCGGCTTCGAATAGAGCAATGCAAAGCTCTTTTGCCGTGCGGGCCGTGTAAAGAGTGCTGTGGGGACGTTGCGGTCCGCCACTACAGGCGAGGGGTTCCCCGGTCTCTGGATCGCAGGCGAGCCCTTTGTCGTTAATCACGTTGGTGAAATGCTTGGCACAAATCAATCCCTGCTCTCGATCTAAATAGATTAAAAAGTAGCCGTCGGGGTCGAGTTCAATGAAGCGGTTGGAAAGGTTGTCATCCAAAGCCCGCAGCTGAACGGCGTCGACAGAGGGCAGCGTAGAGTGGGACATGGTAAAGCCGCGATCGCAATAGGTCCGGTGGGTCTACCATTCTAGCGGCAGAGGGTTTACTTGGTCGATGCTGGCCCCAGGGGATGGATGGGTAGGTTCCCTAACCCCTATCCCCTAATTCCCCTGCTTCAGCGGCAAATCCGCATTAATCGCCTCAATTTCCCGCTGTTCCATCTGGTTGACTTCGTCGATATAGTTGACCAGAATCTTTTGCAGCCGCGGTTCATAAAATCGGTGCAGGCTGTAGTTGGGGGTAGCGGGAAAGCCCCGGCGCTTTTTGTGGCGACCCCCGGCCCCAGGATCAAAGCTGGTGATGCCGTGGTCGATGCCCCACTCAATCGGCGCATAGTAGCAGGCGTTGAAGTGAAGATGGTTGAACTCTTCTAGGCAGCCCCAGTAGCGGCCATAGAGCTGCTCCCCCTTGGTCAGGCAGAAGGACATGCCCACTGGCTCGTCCAGGTCGGGGTGATAGGCGG
>PYEQ01000212.1 GCA_003017785.1 filamentous cyanobacterium CCP5
AAAGTGGACCGTTCGGCCGCCTATGCTGGCCGCTATGTGGCCAAAAATATTGTGGCAGCCGGTCTAGCGGAGCGCTGCGAAATCCAGGTTTCCTATGCGATCGGAGTCGCAGAACCCACCTCGATTTCCACCAATACGTTTGGCACTGGCAAACTGGCTGATGCTGATATTTCTGCCCTGGTGCGAGAGCATTTTGATCTACGCCCTCAGGGCCTGATCGATATGCTTAACCTGCGCCGACCCATTTATCGCCAGACGGCAACCTACGGCCACTTTGGGCGAGAACTGCCAGATTTTACCTGGGAAATGACGGATAAGGCTGAGACCCTCAAATCAGCTCTTTAGGTCAGCGAAGCCGGCAGCCACCTAGCCTCGTTGGAGCTGTAACCCCTCGCTTCAAAGCGATCTTTGCGGGGGCATGGGCTGTTGGCAATTTCCCATGGAAATGGGGCAGTTTTCCGATTCTGGCGGCAGCTTCAGTCCTGGCTAGGATAAAAGCAGTACCCCTGGATCAAAAATGTCCAACTCCGTCGTCACCTACAGCCCTGCCTATACCCTGGTCCCTACCTACGAATGTTTTAACCGCTGTAGCTACTGCAACTTTCGGGTTGATCCAGGGCAAGATCAATGGCTCACTCTGAAATCAGCCCGACAAAAACTGACGCAACTCCAGAACAGTGGCGTCATCGAAATTCTGATCCTCAGCGGCGAAGTCCATCCCCACTCTTCCCGACGGCAAGTCTGGTTTGAGCATATCTACGCTCTCTGCGAACTGGCTCTCTCAATGGGCTTTTTGCCCCACACCAACGCGGGTCCCCTCAGTTTTGACGAAATGGCCCGGCTGCGGCAGGTGAATGTTTCCATGGGGTTGATGGTGGAGCAGACTACTCCCCAGCTGCTGGAAACAGTGCATCGTCACGCCCCGAGTAAACTGCCAGGGCTGCGTTTAGAACAGCTAGACTGGGCCGGGCAGCTGCGGATTCCTTTCACTACTGGCCTGCTCCTGGGCTTGGGGGAAATCGAGGATGACTGGGTAGAGGCTCTAGGGGCGATCGCCCGTCTCCACGCCCGCTACGGCCACATTCAAGAAGTGATCTTGCAGCCCCACAGCCCCGGTCAGCGGCAGGCCGAGACGGGAGCCTCCTTCAGTCCTGACCAGCTGATTCAAGCGATTCATCTCGCCCGCGCTCACCTACCTAGCGATGTGACCATTCAAATTCCCCCCAACCTGGTGAATGCAGAACAGCTGCGAGCCTGCCTGACTGCCGGAGCCCGCGACTTAGGCGGCATTGGCCCCATGGACGAAGTGAATCCTGACTATCCCCATCCCACTGCGGCGGATCTGGCCATTGCCATTGGTTCCAAATGGACTCTCCAGCCTCGGCTGCCGGTGTATCCTCACCACGAGAACTGGCTCGGGGGGCAGGTGCGATCGCGAGTGGCCCACTGGCGGCAGCAGCTCCCTGTACCAAGCCCTATAATCTAGCTGTCAGGTTTCTCTAGGCAAGAGCATGGGCCTTAGAAAGCGCCAGCCGTCTTCTCAGATTCCGGAAGTCAACCTCGTCCCGATGATGGACGTGCTGATGACGGTGCTGACGTTTTTTATCATTATTTCCATGACCCTGACCGGACAGCAGTTGCTAAATGTGCGCCTGCCCCAGGATGTTGAAGCGGGCGAGGGTGAGCCTGATCCTACTGTTCAGGTCGAAGCGCTAGTTGTTGGTCTAGATCAAGATGGCAACCTGGTTATGGATAACCAAACCGTAGCTCTAAATCAGGTGGCCCAGCGAATGCGTGAATATTTTGCTGAGACCCCTGACGGCAAAGTTGTCTTAAAGGCCGATCGCGAATTGCCTTACCGGACTGTGTCAGAGCTGCTTACGGATCTGCGGTCTATCGGTGGCAATCGCGTTTCGTTAGCGGTCGAGTAGCGGACTGCTATGTTAAGCGCCTGCTCGCCGTTGAGATCGCTTCACACTGCCTTAACCTCAAATTGACGATTCCATAAACTTCCCACCGTCTGGTTTTTACCTTCGGCCAGTAGTTTCATCTGTGGCATGTTTCCATGAAAAACCGCCACGGAGTGTTGTTATGAAGTTCAACTCAATCAAGTTTGATCGCACAGTTGCCAGCGCGATCGTCGCGACCACTATCCTCGGATGCGCTGCCCCTCAGGTTTTTGCTCAATCTGTTGACGTAACTATTGACGGCTCCAGCACCGTCTTCCCGATTACTGAGGCCATGGCCGAAGAATTCATGGCAGCGAATCGCGGCGTCACCGTCACCGTTGGTGTTTCGGGCACCGGGGGCGGCTTCGAGAAGTTCTGCAACGGTGAACTCGACATCACCGGCGCCTCTCGCCCCATCAAAGACTCCGAAATCGAAGCCTGTGCCGCCAACGGTATTGAATATGTTCAGGTGCCTGTCGCCAGCGATGCCTTAACCGTCGTTGTTAATCCTGCCAATACCTGGGCTGAAGACATGACCGTTGAGCAGTTGCAAATGCTTTGGGAACCGTCTGCTGAAGCCACCATCACTAGCTGGAACCAGATTGACCCCAGCTGGCCCGATGCCCCCATCAGCCTGTTTGGCCCCGGCACCGACTCCGGCACCTTCGACTATTTCACCGATGAAATCGTCGGCGAAGAAGGAGCTAGCCGCGCCGACTACACCGCCAGCGAAGACGACAACATTCTGGTGCTAGGGGTTTCCCGCGATGAGAATGCTTTGGGCTACTTTGGCTATGCCTACTACCTCGAAAACCAGGATTCCCTGAAGGCTGTGGCTGTTGATGGCGTTCTTCCCAGCCCTGAATCCGTAGAGAGTGGCGACTACACGCCTCTATCTCGCCCCATTTTCATCTACGTCAAGCAGTCCAGCCTAGAGGGCAATCCTGAAGTGCGCTCTTTTGTCGAGTTCACCCTTGAGAACGCGCCTGAAATCGTCCCCGAAGTTGGCTACGTTCCCCTCTCGGATACTCGCTACGCAACTCTGATGGACAGCCTCTAAGCGCTAGTTGCAGCGATTTAATTCAGGACTTTGAAAGCTAGAACCTCTAGGCTCCAGCTTTTACCCCGAATTAAATGTGAAGCTCTTGGAGCACTCGGCTGTTCCAAGAGCTGTTTTACTAGTGCCTCCTGACTGGAAACCGTCTGTTAAAGCCTATGACTCAGCCTTCTCGTCGCCGCTCATGGGTAGGGACTTTGGTGGCTCCTTTGTTTGTCATCTCTTTGGGACTCCACGGGCTGCTGCTGTTTTTCCCACTGCCTTCCGGCTCTGATGACACTGCCGAAGAAATGGCCGCAGAACCGGAACCTGAGGAAGAAGAGGCCGTTGATCTACTTAGTATCAGTACCTTGGCCACAGAGGAACCGGAACCAATTCCAGAAACCCTTGCTGATGCCCCACCACCGGAACCTGCGACGGCTCAGCCTGCCGCGCCTCAGCCAGCAGTCCCCAAACTCGAACCCGCTGTTCCGCCGCCAGCTGCCTCCCCTCCGGAGCCTGCCCCAGACGAGTTCTCTGAACCCGATCCTGCGGCTACGGATAGCCCCTCCAGTAATTTTGACCCGGCTCGTCAGCAGCAGCTAGCTGGTAATGCAGCCAGCGTGCTTGGCCGCGAACCTGGTAAAAGCAACTTTGATGTCACCTCAGGCTTTCCAGGCAATGCCTGGGATTTACCGGTTTGGAAAACGGATCTGTCGCGCTGGTCAGCCTCGAAGCGCAGCTGCTTTTTTAACAGCATCAACGGCGACAGCTACAGCCTGGCCAGCGGAGCCAGCGATCTGCGCTATCTGAGTCGTAATCTGGGCCTGGTAGTCAGCGAAGATCTGCCCAGAACCTTTCCCAATCAAACCATCCAGTCAGTAGACGGCGGCTACTGCGACGAGCGGCTGTTTCGAGTCATAGAAGACGACACACCGATTCTTTGGCTTTCTATCATTGGGATTGGAGATGGCGATCCCCCGGCGACGGCCATTGTCATTTTTTGGAGGCAAAATCCGAGGGGTTAGCAGTTCCATACTGGTCTGGGTCGGGTAAAGTTTTGCCTTGAGCAATGGTCATGGCTGAACCGGGCTCAGAGCCCTGGAGAAAGATCTCTGTAAATGCCGACTATTCCTGCCACCATCTTCGATCAGCAACCGTTTTCCCACCGATTGAATCATGAGTCGTTTTGCTTCTCAACCTGATCAGCGTCCCCTTTGGCAGCGCTTAGTGGCCCCGATGTTATTTGTCTCCCTAGGGCTGCATGGGCTATTTCTGTTGATACCAACGGCGTCTTCTGACGAGGTAGCCATCCCTCCCCCCAATCCCGAGGAAGACAGTATCACCATTACCCGGATTCCCTCTAATGATGCTGAAGGGGCGACCCAAAATGTTGCCGATTCTCAGGTCGTTGCCCCTGCTCCTAAGTCCATAGCCCCAGTTGCCCAGGCACAAACCGTCCAGGCGACAAATCGCCAGGCGGTTGAACCAGCGGCTCGTCCGCAGTCCCAGCGGACCCGCGCTCCTCTTCCTGATTTGAGGGAAGATCCAGAGCCTTCGGTGCAAACTCCCAATCCCGATCCACCTGATCCCGATCCGCCCAGCATGGTGATTACGCCCTTGCCGGCTGAGCAGGCTAGGGAACTGCTGGCTTCTTTGCAGAGCAGCGATCGCATCGCTGGCACCGTGGCCGATTTACGTGCCTACTTGGATCGCCGCTACGGCTACCAGCCACACAGCACCACCCGCGATGCCCTCAAAGCCAACGAAGAGCATTGGATAGCCGAGGTTAAGCAATCCCTCGACCGCGCGGATTTAGAGCCAGAAATTTACCGTCCCGATTTAGAAGTTGCCTACCGTCAGCGGGTGTGCTTTGAGCCAACCCCCTGGAGCAAACCCGTTCTGGGATTTGTCCTGACTCCCTCTGGCCTATTGGCTGACGACCCAGTTGTTCTCCGCAGCACCGGCTACGGCGTATTGGACAACCGGGCGATCGCGGTCCTCAAAAGAGCCACTCTCACTCCCCCAGACAACACCACTGCCTACACTATCGAAGCGGACGTCAGCATTGATTACGGGCGCTATGATTGTTTGAAAATCCAGCCACCAGAAGCAGGTTGATGGAATCGCTACGACCCAGTCGGCATGGGCTGGGGCAGCGGTGTCAACGTGCGATCGCTCAAAATTTCGTAGCCCGTCTCAGTCACTAGCACCGTGTGCTCAAACTGAGCTGACAGGGATTTATCAACGGTAACCACCGTCCAGCGATCGCTCAACGTTCGTGTATGCTTCGACCCCGCGTTCAGAATTGGCTCGATCGCCAGAGTCATGCCTGGCTGCAGCTTTAAGTTAGGTAGCTGCCGGGTGCGAAAATTAAATACCGAGGGTGGCTCGTGGAGGTTGCGCCCTACTCCGTGGCCGGTGAAGTCCTCGACAATGCTAAAGCCATAGCTGGTGACGCAGTCTTCAATGGCTCCGGCAATGTCTAGCAGGGTCTTGTCTGGCCCCACCTGACCAATCCCGGCATAGAGAGCGGCTTCCGCCGCTTCCATCAGTCGCTGGGCCTGGGCAGACACTTCACCCACGGCGATGGTGATGCAGGAATCTCCGTGGAAGCCTTCAAAGTAGGCCCCCGTATCTACCTTCAGCAGATCGCCCCGGCGAATAATCTGGCGCTGACGAGGGATGCCGTGTACCACCTGGTTATTAACGCAAGCGCAGATAGAACTTGGGAACCCATGGTATCCCTTGAAGCTCGGCGTTGCCCCCAGTCCGCGAATGCGTTCCTCAGCGTAAGCATCTAGGTCTAGAGTGCTCATTCCTGGCTTCACCAGCTCAGAGATTTCCCTCAGCACGGTGGCCACAATCCTTGCTGCTTGACGCATGGTAGCGATATCAGCGGCGGATTTAATCTCCACCCCACGAATCTTGCGGCGACGGGGGGCAGTGGCACGATTGGGCAAAAGCTGAGACAAAAAATTCATGACCCTAATTATTTAGGACAAAAGACAGAGGACAAAAGACAAACGAGCGAGTCAACGGTAGCTGAGGAAGCGCTGAAACAAGTTGCTGGATACCATCCCAGGCTTCGACGGGTATGTACCCTCCAAAAACCCTTTAAATTGCCCATGGAGAGGCGTTATCTACCTATTCCAGTGTAAGGTAATGGGGCTCGGCCGTCGGATTCCCGGGTAGATGTCCTAATCCGACCAGAAAAATCCAGGTCAGGTGGTAGACCTTTGGTCGACGCTTACCCTATACTTGTAGACTGTGCAGTTTTACAGACCCATGAACGCAGAAGAGATCATTCGCTCAATTGAATCTGAGCACCTGAAAAGCGACCTGCCGACTATCTATGTAGGCGATACGGTTCGCGTCGGTGTGAGCATTCAAGAAGGGGGCAAAGAGCGAGTTCAGCCCTACGAAGGTACAGTCATTGCCATGCGCAACGGCGGCATCAATGAGTCCATCACGGTGCGCCGCGTGTTCCAGGGGGTAGGCGTTGAGCGGGACTTCTTGCTGCATGCTCCTCGCGTGGCTAGTATCGAGGTGATTCGCCGAGGCAAGGCTCGTCGGGCCAAGCTTTACTACTTGCGCGATCGCGTTGGTAAGGCTACCCGCCTGAAGCAGCGCTTCGATCGTCCGATTAAGTAGCCCGGGATGAAGCTTGATAGGCTAGTCGAGTACCTTGTTGTTACTGCACTAGCCGTATCTGACCTCATGCGTCCTTAGTTCAGTTGGTAGAACGCGGGTCTCCAAAACCTGATGTCGGGGGTTCGAGTCCTCCAGGGCGCGCTGAGTCACAGCGACAGTTCTGCTCGAGGCTAGCAGTCATGCTTTTGAAGGTTGGCTGTGCTTCGAGTAGGATTGTTGTTTGGGGCTAAGGGAGTGCGATTGGTGTGATTCTCTTCAGTCTCTAGAAACAGTCTCTGGAAGAGGATTTTCAGTCAAAGGAGATGTGTAACAAGCATGCTGTTCTCCGCAGACGGACATCCCATTGTTTATATCGAAGCGCAGGAGCTGAGCCGTGGCTAAAAAAGAAGCGAACGCCGACACCGAAGCTAAACGTAAAGAGGTCGCTGCCCGGGATTCCGACGGGTTTAGCTTAAGTAGCTTTCTCAAGGGCACTCAGGAAGAATTTTCCAAGGTGGTTTGGCCTAGCCGACAGCAACTCATCAGCGAATCGGCTGCGGTAATCCTGATGGTGAGTCTCTCAGCAACAATTATCTACCTTGTCGATCAGCTCTTTGGATTGGTGTCTAGACAGGTATTTTGATATGGCGGTGGCAGAAGACTTCAACTACGAAGAGCATGATGCAGACCCTCAGGCTGCCTCAGAAGCTCCTGATACAGCTGCCCTCAGTGAAGAAGAAGCGGTAGGCTACTATCGGCGCAAGTCCCGCTGGTATGCGGTCCAGGTAGCTTCGGGCTGCGAGAAGCGAGTAAAGCTCAATCTCTGTCTCTTATACACATCT
>PYEQ01000213.1 GCA_003017785.1 filamentous cyanobacterium CCP5
GTCAAACCGTCATCTACAGAGAAGATCCATGACTGACGATGAACTGCGACAGCTAATCGAATCCAACGCCCGCGCTATCGAAGCGAATAGCGAACAAGCTCGACGCACCGACGCCAAGCTTGAGGAAATGGCCGAGCAGTCCCGACGCACCGACGCCAAGATAGACCGGCTTGCAGACATCGTGACCGGCAACCGCCAGGACATCACCGCCAACCGACAAGACATTGATGCAGCAGAGCGCCAGCTCCGAGCATCCATAGACGACACCGTGGCCATGATTGCCGACCTGGCCAGACAGCAGCAGGAAACCGACCAGCGCTTCACTATTTTCCTGGAGGAGTCGAGACGCGATCGCCAGCGTAGCGAGGAGCGAGCCGCGGCCAACGACACTGAGCATAGAGCCTTCCAACAAATCACCCAGACCATGCTGGCTGAAATCAGCCGCATTTGGCAGCGAATTGCCGGGTGAAGTCAGCCAAAAAAATGACGTACATGAGGAGAGGTGTACGTCATTTTTTTGGTCGTTTGTGTCCAAATTGTGTCCAAAAACCAAAATCGACCGCTGAAACCGCTGAAAAACCGTACTTCAGAGCCAACTTGGGGTAGTGGGGGTCGTGGGTTCAAATCCCGCCGCTCCGATTGACTGAAACCTCCTATTGATAGGAGGTTTCGTCGTTTCTATGTGGGGTTTTCAAGAAACGGGCATTCTCAATAAGCTGTGTCAGAAAGCATCATTCTCTCGTCAACAGCAACCCAAGGCTGACCCCCTCATTCTCTGGATAGCAATCAAAAACTGTCCGGAGGGTTGGATCAAGTACTTGGTCGATGGTGACACGGCAAACTTTACCGTTGACTTGCGATCGCCGCTAATGCGTACGCAGATGTCCCGACGGTGATTCCTTAGGGGCACCCAGTGGCTGGGCGCAAATGGGATGCGGATGCACTCCCACAGCCCCTGGGTAAGACAAAAGCCTGAAGAACTGAGGATCTAGCCGCCGCACCAAGCATCGTACTCCTCGTCAGCAATCGCCTCGGGATAAGCTTCCCGATAGGTTTCAAAGGCGGTTTTGCTCAACTTTTCTTGGCGCTGGTGGGCCATCTCCGCCTGCAGGGCATCCACTTTTGTCCAGGCAATGGCGCAAGCGGGGGAGTCCGAACCTTCGGCCTGGCAGACTGCCTGGGCCTGGGCCGTGAGCTGCTGAATCTGGTCGGCCAGTTCTGTTTCCAGGGGAGAGCTGAGAAAATCTCCCCGCTCCAGGATATCGGAGAGGGACAATATCCCTAGCAGCTCCGTTTGGATGACAGGGGCGCAGTGGAGGCCGTAGGTGCTCAGCAGCCGGGCCGCGTATTCGATGCCCAGGTCGGGGTTGAGCACGATGCAGGGTTTGGTCATCACTTCAAACACCCGCACCCGTTCTGGGTCGCGGCCGAAGGCCACCACTTTAGCCACGATGTCACTGGCGGTGAGGATGCCGTAGGCATCGGCGGGATGGCTGCGCTCCACTATCAGGGCATGGATGCCCTTTTGCCGCATCAGGCTGACCGCGTTGGCGATGGTAGCGGCGTTGCGGATAGTCACCACCGGAGTGGACATGATGTCGGCAACATTCATCGGCGCAGGCTTTCCTTTCGAACTTCTATAGAGCTTCCATCCTAAACTGGCTGCTGTTGGACACCCCAAAGAACGGTCCTAGAAACTCAAAGGGAGATAGAGCTGGCACACCTACCGCCGCCCATTTACCGCTGTGCCTGGCCCTCACAAGTTCCTCAAACTATCGATTTAGAACAGTGGGTGGGATCGGATAACGAATCTCGACCATTCGTGAGGATGTTTCACCCATGACCCAAACAGCTTTCTCCAGCCCGATCGCACCTTCTGCTCCCGCCGATCTGATTCTTTGGTTTGAAGACATCGGCATTCACGATATTCCCCGGGTTGGGGGCAAGAATGCCTCCCTGGGTGAAATGATTCAGCAGCTGGCCCCTAGAGGGGTGCGAGTCCCCTCTGGCTTTGCCACCACCGCCAGTGCCTATCGCTACTTCATCGCCCAGGCCGGCATCGCCGTCCAGCTCCAGGAGCTGTTTGCTGATTTAGATATTGAGAACATCAGTGCCCTGCGCCGCTGTGGCCGTCAGGCCCGATCGCTGATTTTAGACACACCATTCCCGGAACCCCTGAGCCAGGCGATCGCCCAGGCCTACCAGCAGCTGTGCGATCGCAGCCATCACCCCAGCTTAGATGTGGCGGTACGCTCTAGCGCCACCGCCGAAGACCTGCCCGACGCCAGCTTTGCGGGCCAGCAGGAAACCTACCTCAACGTCCATGGGGTGAAGGGAGTTCTAGAAGCCTGCCACAAGTGCTTCGCCTCCCTGTTCACGGATCGGGCTATTTCCTACCGCACCCTGAAGGGCTTCGACCACTTCACCGTGGCCCTGTCGGTGGGGGTACAGCAAATGGTGCGATCGGATCTGGCCACCTCCGGGGTGATGTTTTCCATCGACACGGAAACCGGGTTTAGAAATGCCGCCCTGGTCACCGCCGCCTACGGCCTCGGGGAAAACGTGGTGCAGGGGGCAGTCAACCCGGATGAATACCTGGTGTTTAAGCCCACTTTGCAACAGGGCGATCGCCCGATTCTCAAAAAACGCCTGGGCAGCAAGGAAATCAAGATGGTCTATGACCTCGGCGGCAGCAAGCTGACCAAGAACGTGCCCGTCTCCGAGGCCGACCGCCAGCGCTATGCCCTCAGCGACGACGAAATTCTCACCCTGGCCCGCTGGGCCTGCACCATCGAGGACCACTACTCCCAGGTGCGGCACACCTACACCCCGATGGATATCGAATGGGCTAAAGACGGCCTCACCGGCGAGCTGTTTATCGTCCAGGCTCGCCCGGAAACTGTCCAGTCGCAAAAATCAGCATCGGTGCTGCGCAGCTATGTCCTGGAAGCGGACGTCAGCGCCCTGACGCCTCTGGTCACCGGCCAGGCGGTCGGCGAAATGATCGGCCAGGGATTGGCGCGGGTGATTCATTCCGTGCAGAATATTGCCGAGTTCCAGCCCGGCGAGGTGCTGGTCACCCAGCGTACCGACCCCGACTGGGAACCGATTATGAAGCAGGCCAGCGCCATCGTCACCGACCAGGGGGGGCGCACCTGCCACGCCGCGATTATTGCCCGTGAGATGGGGATTCCGGCGATCGTCGGCTGCGGGAATGCGACGCAGGCGATCGCCAGCAATTCTCCCATCACCGTCACCTGCGCCGCCGGGGAAGTGGGCAAGGTCTACGACAGCCTGCTGCCCTTCCGGGTGGAAGAAACCCGCCTCGACCAGCTGCCCTCGACCCGCACCCAAATCATGATGAACGTGGGCAATCCGGAAGAAGCTTTCCGGCTGGCGGAAATTCCCTGCGATGGCGTCGGTCTGGCCCGGATGGAGTTTATTATTGCCAACCATATTCAGGTGCATCCCCTGGCACTGCTGCACTTCGACCAGCTCACGGATGCCGCCACTCAGGCCCAAATTGCCCAGCTCACTGCCCTCTATCCCCACAAGCCCGACTACTTTGTGGAGGGGTTAGCCCACGGCATCGGCACCATCGCCGCCGCCTTCTATCCGAAGCCGGTGATCATTCGCCTCTCGGACTTCAAGAGCAACGAATATGCCAACCTGCTGGGGGGCCGCGACTTCGAGCCCACGGAAGAAAACCCGATGATTGGCTGGCGCGGGGCTTCTCGCTATACCGACCCCCGCTACCGCGACGCCTTTGGCCTGGAGTGCCAGGCGATTCGCCAGGTGCGTGAGGCCATGGGCCTGACCAACGTGATTCCGATGGTGCCCTTCTGCCGCACCCCAGAAGAGGGCCAGCGGGTACTGGCCGAAATGGCCCGCCACGGCCTGGTGCGGGGAGAAGCAGGCCTGCAGGTCTACGTCATGGGCGAGATTCCGAATAACGTCATCCTGGCGGAGCAGTTTGCCCAGGTCTTTGACGGGTTCTCGATTGGCTCCAACGACCTGACCCAGCTCACCCTGGGCCTCGATCGCGACTCCGCCCTGGTGGCCCACCTGTTCGACGAACGCAGCGCTGGGGTCAAGGAAATGGTGCGCCTGCTAATTCAGCGAGCCAAAGCCTGCGGACGCAAAATCGGCATCTGCGGCCAGGCCCCTAGCGACTATCCAGAATTTGCCCAGTTTCTGGTTGAGCAGGGGATTGATTCCATCAGCCTCAACCCCGATTCGGTGATTAAAACCACCCTGGCGATCGCCGAGATGGAAGCCCGGCTGGATCAGGCCGCCATCGACCGCTGACCTCCAGCGATCTCTAGGGGCTCCGTCCCATCCCCTTCACCACAGGTAATTGATATGAAACCCAAAATCCTGGTTGCCCTGGATCGCGGAGAGACCGCCGCCGCCGTGTTTGAGCAGGCAGTTCCCATCGCTAAGGCCCTCGACGCAGAGCTGATGCTGCTCAGCGTTCTGACTGCCGAGGGAGATAGCGGCCTAGCCCTGCCTCCCTCCACTGGCCTGGGCTACTATCCGCTGCTGGGCAATGAAACGGTCTGGGAAACCTACCGACGTAGTTTTGAAACCTATGAGGCCGAGGGCCTGCAGTTGCTGCGTCACTTTCAGCAAGCAGCCACAGAAGCCGGGGTGCAGGCAGAATTCACCCAGGCGTCAGGCAGTCCGGGGGCGATGATTTGCAACCTGGCTCGCACCTGGCAGGCGGGATTGATCATCGTGGGCAGCCACGGGCGTCAGGGATTTGAGGAGGCACTCCTGGGCAGCGTCAGCAACTATGTGATGCACCACGCCAATTGCTCAGTGCTGGTGGTCAAAGGATTGTCCATTTCTCCGCCTACCCCTGAGACCGGAGACCTCGCTGCCGTTGATGGCTGAGGGCGAAAGTATCGTGAATGGAACCGTGATTGGGGTGCGGGGTAGCCTTGTTGACCTGTATTTTCCTAAAGACCTGCCGCCCTTGCCCACCATGCTGCTCCTCGGCGGCGGATTTTGGCTCAGCCGTGCGCTGCTCGCCACCAAGCAGATCGCCACCCTCCGGCGCCCAGCCTATGGCCACCGAAGTTCGTTAGTCAGGGGCGAAGATCCCCTCTTTTCTGCCCTGTTCCAGCAGCACTTTTTTATTGGTCTCTATCGAGCCTGCGCCGAATCCCTCGCCAGTGAAAATGTCCATCGCCTCGCCTCTATGGGAATTGCGGAGAAAACCATTGAAGAGCGCCTGTTGGATCTGAAGGTGGCCTTTCAGCAGCCACGCCAGGACACGATGACTGAAGAACGGCTCGACATTGTCTCGGGCTTTGAGGCCCTATCCCACAGTCCGTGATGCAGAAGTCGGGTCGGCTTCGGTATGATGGCGACGGCAGCTGGCTTGGGCAAAAAGATATCCGTGTTTGGCACGATGGGATTAAGGTTATGACCCTACCGAGCAGTACCTTTACCAAAGGCGATCAGCAGGCCGTATTCCATGATGAAGGGGATGCCGCCGGCTACTTCCACACCTACGATGCCCTGGAAGTAGGGGCCAGCCAGCCTCGCAAAGTCCATGTCTTCGTGCCCCGGGACTACGAAACCAGCACCGATAGCTATCCCGTGATCTACATGAATGATGGGGATACGGCTTTTTTTCGAGGCGGGGCGATCAACGAGTCCTGGTATATGGGATCGGTGCTGAGCCAGCTACAGGCCGAAGGCACCCTGCCGCCAGTAATAGTGGTGGCCATACACACCATCAACCGCAACTGGGAATACACCCACACCAACATCGGTACTACCCAGGGCGGCGGTATCGAGACCTATGCTCGCTACGTCGCTTACGATCTGAAAGGTTTCATTGATGCCCATTACCGCACCCAGCCCGACCCGGCGAAGACGCTGATCATCGGGGCATCCCACGGTGGGCTGGCGGCCTATCTGATGGGCATGCTGCAGCCCGAAGCCTTTGGCCGAATCGCGGCGTTTTCCCCTTCGCTGTGGGTGGGGTTAGATTCGAGCCCGTGGACGCTACCCTTTTTGCGATCGCTGCGGGGCACTAAGCTGATGCGCCTTTGCGAACCGACCCTGAGTCAGCCCAGTCTACGGCCTCAGATCTATATGGATTGGGGCTTAATCCGTGACGGTCAGTTCCACAATAATTTTATTGAGGATCGCACGACGAACCGGGGCCGGGAACTGCGGGATCTGCTCGTCAATACCTACGGCTACGCCCTCGGGCAAAATCTTATCGTGGTGGAAGATCCCGACGGTGAGCATTCTGAAAAGTCATGGCATCGACGGGTGCCGGGGATGCTGACCCAGGTGTTTGGAAACATGGCATTGGCCGGATAGGTTTGGCCATCTCCAATAACGCCAATGAACATGGTTTCCCAGCCAGATGATTTCTGATATTGAGGTTTTGTTGGTTAGTTAAATACCGCTTAACCTTCCATTTACTTTCTCAAGAATGTTTTGTGGGAATATTCCTGGGGAGTTGGACGTAATGTTGCTTTGGCATCAAAAGTTGTTGTAAGAAAAAGCTCGCCAGCCTGGTTGGGCGATCGCTTTTTTTGGGTCTTATTTAGTCGCTGGCTGACAGCTATCTTTCTGGGCATAATCGTTTGTCGCCTACTTGCTTGGGGCCCGGTAGCCCTCGCCAGATCAGAGACTGTTGTCGTCAATATGACCATCTTTGATCAGTTTATTGATCGGTCATTAATCGCCCAGGCTGAGGCCTTAGCTAGTCAGGAAGTGGGGCGACATTTTGGTCAGGATCCAGGAATTTCCACCATTGAAATCACGATTTTAGGTGATAGCAATGGTGAGATAGCACCGATTGTTACGGCAACCGTTTCCCGGAACCAGTGGGCAGAAGATCCTACTATCGGCCCCTGGATGACCCACTATGATGCAGCCTATCAGTTATTTCAGCGCCATGGAGACAGTCGATATGGAATTATCGCAGGCATTCCATATCAGTCGACTGTGTCTCGAAATAGTCGACTTGGCAGCAATCGGAGTACATCGAGTTCGAGAAAACCAGCGGGGCCTCTGCTGCCCTGGCAGGTGGCTGAAGCATACGATTCAGGTCGTTTACTAGAAAGCGAAATTCAGCGTTATATAGACGTTTTGGATTAAGCCCACTGAGCGTTAGTTAATAGCAGGTTACATCGAGACATCAAGAGGAATGAGCATACCTATGATTCACGACAACGGCGTTAGCAATCCTTCTAAAAATCGTTCTTTTCAGGACGTATGGCAGGCGCGGATTTCCCGACGCAACGTGCTGGCTAAAGGCATGATGCTATCTGCGGCTGGCTTTGTGACCGCGATCGCTGGCAATAAAGCCTTAGTACAGGCAGCCTCTGCGGCTACTGGTGTTGCCAGCAACGGCTCCGTCGGTGGCGGTAGCGCGATCGCTCAAGGAGGCCCAACCATCGACTTTGCCCAGGTATTGACAGTCGATGGTTCTGGCCCTGTGCCGACCATCTCGGCAGGC
>PYEQ01000214.1 GCA_003017785.1 filamentous cyanobacterium CCP5
GCCCCTGAGGATGGACTCTGGGGGCCTGCCGATGAACGGCCCCCCGATGAGCGGGCCCCTGACTGGGGAGTCGTTGTCGGGGGGCCACTGCCACGCGGGCTGGAGTTAGAGGCTGGCGATCGCCGGGGAGGTGATCCGGAGGCAGGGCCAGAAACCTGGGGCGGCACCGTAGGCGGTACCTGGGCCTGGGGCGATCGCGCCGATGACAAGGGCTGAGAATCGGGATCAAGCTGTTCAAACAGACTGTCACGGCTATTTTGGGATACCCATCCTGGTACCGTACCCCGGGTCGATTCCAGACGATTGAGATCGGCTAGGGCGGCTTTAGCGCTTTGATACCGTTCACTGACCATATCTTTTACCAGCCGCTCGAGCAGTTCCCCCAGCAGGGGGTTGATTGAGCGGTCAGCTTGCTCCAGGGCCGCCTGCCACAGCCAGCGACCTTCTAAGGGGCTGTAGAGCAATTCTGGCTTGGTGCCGGTGAGCAGATGCAGACAGGTAGCGCCCAGGCTGTAAAGATCGCTAGAGGGATAGGCCTGTCCGCTGCGCAGTTGCTCGATGGGGGCGTATCCTTCGGTGCCAATGCGAGTGCCTGGTTCGTAGAGAATCGTGTCGCGAAATTGTTTGGCGACCCCAAAATCAATCAGCACCGGCTTGTCATCGACCTTGCGGCGAATCACGTTGGTGGGGGTGATGTCTCGGTGAATAACGCCATGGTCGTGGATGAACTGAAGTACCGGCAGAATATCGAGCAGCAATCGCGAAATATCGGCCTCGCTGTAGGCCCCTCGTTTTTGCAGTTCCTGGTAGAGGGTGTGGCCTTCGATCGCCTGCTGCACTAAATACAGGTATTGAGAATGCTCAAAGTAGGCGAGCAGGCTGGGAATTTGGGGATGTTCTCCCAGTTCATTCAGCCGCAGGGCTTCCTGTTCGAAGAGTTTAACGGCTTTGCTGAAAGATTTTGTGCCCTGGGTTTGCGGGGCAAATTGTTTGATTACACAGGTGGTGTTCAACCTATCCGTATCGACTGCCAAATAGGTACGGCCGAATCCACCCTTGCCAATCAAGCGAATCGGACAGTAGCGTCCCCTTAATCGTTTGGTTAACCGAGTGCCACAGGCTCCGCAGGTTTCTGCTGTATCTGGGTTGTTGGGCTGGTTGCAGTTAGGGTTTAAGCAACAAATCATCAGAATTGCAGTGCATCGGCAGTAGATGACCAGGGATTTAGGAAGATTTAGACATTAGCTTACTGCTTTCCCCAAGAATTAGAAGTTGCCTAAGGTCGCGGCTGGAGCCAGGGCAGCGGAGTCGCAATGTTTCTTAGTAATCCATGGCTGATCCGAATAGCCGCAAAGCCTTGAGGTATCGTGATCATATTGCTTTCGAGATTTCTGCTGACTATGACCCTGGCCCAGCCGCCCCATAAAAAAGCCAAAGCCCTGCGTCCGGGGGCTCCCCGTCCGGCCAAGGAGCTGTGCAGCGAATGCGGGCTTTGCGACACCTATTACATCCACTACGTCAAAGAGGCCTGCGCCTTTTTGAATCAGCAGTTTCCCACCCTAGAAGCCCAGACCCACGGACGCAGCCGGGACGTGGACAGCTCCGACGATCGCTACTTTGGCGTCCACCAGCGGATGATGGCGGCCCGCAAACAGCAGCCCATCGAGGGAGCCCAGTGGACGGGAATTGTCAGCACCATCGCCATTGAGATGCTGAACCGGGGCTTAGTCGAAGGGGTGGTGTGCGTGCAAAATAGCAAGAGCGATCGCTTCCAGCCGATACCGGTGGTAGCCCGTACCCCAGAGGAAATTCTGGCGGCGCGGGTGAATAAGCCTACTTTGTCTCCGAACCTGTCGGTACTCGAAGAGGTGGAGCGATCAGGGATGAAGCGGCTGCTAGTGATCGGCGTGGGCTGCCAGATCCAGGCGCTGCGGGCGGTGGAAAAGCAGCTCGGGCTAGAGAAGCTCTACGTGCTGGGCACCCCCTGCGTGGATAACGTCACCCGCGAGGGGCTGCAAAAATTTCTCGAAACCACCAGCCGATCTCCCGACACGGTGGTGCACTACGAGTTCATGCAGGACTTTCGAGTCCACTTCAAACACTCCGATGGCTCGACGGAAACCGTGCCCTTCTTTGGCCTCAAGACCAACCAGCTCAAGGATGTGTTCGCCCCCTCCTGCATGAGTTGCTTCGACTATGTGAACGGCCTCGCCGATCTGGTGGTGGGCTACATGGGCGCTCCCTTCGGCTGGCAGTGGATCGTGGTGCGCAACGATCTGGGACAGGAAATGCTGGAAACCGTGATGGATCAGCTCGATACCCAGCCGGTGGACAGCCAGGGCGATCGCCACCAGGCAGTGCAGCAGAGCATTCCGGCCTACGATAAGGCGGTAACTCTGCCCATGTGGGCAGCTAAGCTGATGGGGGTCGTGATCGAGCGTATCGGGCCGAAGGGGTTGGAATATGCCCGCTTCTCCATCGACTCCCATTTCACCCGCAACTATCTGTATATGCGGCGCAACCATGGCGATCGCCTCGACGACCATGTCCCGGAATTCGCCAAGCGGATCGTCGCCCAGTACCAGCTTCCTAAGGAGTAGAGCGCCAAAGAGCAGCGAGATAGCTGGGATCGCTTTATGGGGTTAAATTCCTTACCATGAAGGCAGTTTCCCCGTAATTGTGATGCGCGATACCACTCTTAACCTGGTTGCCATTTCGATCTTCAGCGTCACTATGCTGGCGCTGGTGGGGCCAATGGTGGAGCTATCGCCAGCGATTCCGGCAGGGCTGATTGTCGGACTGCTGGGAGCCGCCACGCTGGATCAGCTGGGGCTAAACGGGCGCGTTGGCAATATTCTCTTGGACTGGCTGGCCTGGACCTCGCCAGAACACCGTCAGCGGGTGATTCACCATGAGGCAGGGCACTTTCTAGTGGCGACCCTGCTGGATATTCCGGTGCAGGACTACACCCTGAGCACCTGGCAGGCCTGGAAGCGGGGACTGCCAGGCCAGGGCGGAGTCGTATTTGACATTGCCTCCCTGGGAGACGAATTACAATCCGGCGTCTCCGCCCAGACCATCAATCGCTACTCCCAGGTATGGATGGCGGGCATCGCCGCCGAGCAGCTATTGTATGGAGCCTCTACGGGGGGCAATGACGACTGCCAGAAACTGCGGGTGCTGTGGCAGGCATTGGGGCGATCGCCTGAGTCGGCCCAAGTACAGCAGCGCTGGGCCATTTTGCAGGCTAAGACCCTGCTCGAGAATCATCAGAACGCCTATCAGGGGCTCTGCGAGGCCATGGCCAAGGCAGCACCGGTAGTGGACTGTCAGGCTTTGCTAGCGAATCAGATTGAGGCTCCATCGGTAGCGGCTAGGGAAGCGCCCAGCCAGGGTTAACTCTGGACGATGCGATTGCGCCCGGCGAGTTTGGCCTCGAGGAGATTCTGGTCGCTACGACCCAAAAGGCTTAGACCTTGGGAGTCATCTTCAGCATTGAGGCTGGCTACTCCCATGCTCAGGGTGATCGAGATTTCTAGGGAGTTGTCAATTACGAACGGCTGCTGGTCGACGAGGGATCGCAGCCGTTGAGCAATGGGCAGCGCTTCCTCGGGGCTGGTGTTATTCAAAATGATCGCAAACTCTTCGCCACCGTAGCGGTACAGAGTTTCGTCGGAGCGCAGATTGTGCCTAAGGCGGGCCGCCAAAATTCGCAGCACTTGGTCCCCCACCAGATGACCATGGGTGTCATTGACCACCTTGAAATAGTCAATATCCAACATGATTAAAGCCAGTGGTAAATCCTGGCTGCGGGCCATTTGAATTTGACGAGGGAGCTCCCAGTCCAAGGCGCGGCGGTTGTTGAGTCGAGTCAGACCGTCAGAAAGGGCGATCGCCGACAGCAAATCATTGACCTGGGTTAACTCCAGATATTTCTGCATGTGTGCCAGGCCGGTCTGCACGTGGGCCTGCAGTAAGCGGGTGCCATCAGTTTGAGACCCCAGCCCCAAATAGGCGTCAGCACCAGCCTCTAAGGCTTGAGCCCAAAGCTGGGCGGCATCTGACGATTCATAGGCGTTGGTTTGAGCGATTTGGGTACTGATTAGGAGGCAGTAAACCCAGCGATGGTTAGGCTGCTGCTTAAACGACTCGATCCATCGCCGCACCTCAGGACTATCTTGCAGGATGAGCAAGCCAGGACAATCGGGTCTAACAGCCCCTTCGAGGGCCTGAACGGTGCGAGCAGTTGAGATTTGAGTATTAGAAATCCCCTGGACTAGCGACAGCAGGAAACTCGAGAAGAATTCTTCTCCAAAAATCAGGACAGCAGGACTCATAGAAGACGGCTACTCGGATGACGATTTTCTCCAGCGCTAAGTATTGCATTGGTCAGGTGGGTTAGGGCAAAGGCAATCGCTGAAATGCCCTGAACTGTGAGCCTACCCGACACGCAGTCAGCCAAATCATTGGCTCGATTGCTATATGAAGCGCTATGGGCACCCGATGGTTGTCTAGATGCGCCGGCAACACGGGGGCTGGAGCTCGATTTCTGAGACAAAGACGGCAAGTCCTGATTTAGAACACAACGCTCTCGATCAAATCTTGTCTGAGGGGGCAGCTCTTGTCGTTAGAAATGGAGGTGTTGACACCGGTATCTAAAAACTACACCTGCTGAAGAAATTTTCCGGATAACCTTCAACATCTGCATCCCCTGCCCCATCTTCCGGACCAGGCTGTAGTAGGGACAAAGTCATTCAGGATAGACTAAAAGCCAATCCCAAAACTCCCCTCGGATTTTGCAATCATTGCTGTTGAGAAGTGTCCATGTCTAAAGTCCAGTCCCGGCCAAACTTCAAATCTATGAGCGGCGCAGATATTCGTCGCTGCTTTCTAGAGTTCTATGAGGCTCGGGGCCATCGGATTGAGCCCAGCGCGTCCCTGGTGCCGGAAGATCCCACGGTGCTGCTAACCATTGCCGGGATGCTGCCCTTCAAGCCGATTTTCCTTGGGCAGCGGGCGGCGGAGGTGCCTCGGGCGACGACGTCGCAAAAATGTATTCGCACCAACGACATCGAGAACGTGGGCCGCACCGCCCGCCACCACACCTTCTTTGAGATGCTGGGAAATTTCAGCTTTGGGGATTATTTCAAGGCCCAGGCGATCGCCTGGGCCTGGGAGCTTTCCACCAAGGTATTCGAGCTACCGGAAGATCGGCTGGTGGTCAGCGTATTTCGAGAAGACGACGATGCCTTTGCCATCTGGCGGGATCAAATCGGGGTGCCCCCCCACCGGATTCTGCGCATGGATGAAGCAGATAATTTCTGGACCTCTGGTCCCACCGGCCCCTGCGGCCCCTGTTCCGAAATCTACTACGACTTTCACCCCGAACGGGGCGATCAGCATCTCGACCTGGAAGACGACAGCCGCTTCATCGAGTTTTACAACCTGGTGTTCATGCAGTTCAACCGGGATACTGATGGTCACCTGACCCCCCTGCAAAACCAGAACATTGACACCGGCATGGGCCTGGAGCGCATGGCCCAGATCCTCCAGCGGGTGCCCAACAACTACGAAACCGACCTGATTTTCCCGATTATCGAAACGGCGGCAAAGATTGCTGGTATTACCTACGACAAAGCCGACGAGAAGACCAAGGTATCCCTGAAGGTGGTTGGGGACCATGTGCGATCGGTGGTGCACATGATTGCCGACGGCATCACCGCCTCCAACGTGGGCCGGGGCTACATCCTGCGGCGGCTGATTCGGCGGGTGGTGCGCCACGGGCGGCTGCTGGGGATTGAAGGGCCGTTTATCAAGCAGGTGGCCGAAACCGCCATCCAGCTCTCAGAAGCTCCCTACCCCAATGTGCGAGAGCGAGATTCAGCAATTAAGGCAGAGCTAGAGCGGGAAGAAGCCCGCTTTCTGGAAACCCTGGAACGGGGCGAGAAGCTGGTGGCGGAAATTCTCGAAAAAGAGCAGGCGCAAATTTCTGGCAAAGACGCCTTTGTGCTCTATGACACCTACGGCTTCCCCCTAGAGCTGACCCAGGAAATTGCCGAAGAAAGCGGCCTCACGGTGGATGTTGAGGCGTTTGAGGCTGAAATGGAGCAGCAGCGCCAGCGTTCAAAAGACGCCCACGAAACCATCGACCTGATGGCTCAGGGCAGTCTGGATGCTTTGGCAGAGCACATTCACTCCACGGAGTTCTTGGGCTATACGGAGGCCATGAGCGCCAGCCGAGTGGAGGCGATCCTGGTGAATGGCAAGTCGGTGGACTGCGCGGAGGCCGGTACCCAGGTGCAGGTGGTGCTAGATCAGACGCCTTTCTATGCCGAATCCGGCGGTCAGATTGGCGATCAAGGGTATCTATCTAGCAACGAAGCGGTGATGCGAGTCGAGGATGTGCAAAAGGAGGTGTATTTCTTTTTGCATGTCGGCCGTATCGAGCGCGGGACGCTTCAGGTGGGGGATGCGGTATCAGCTCAGATCGATCGCGCCTGTCGGCGGCGAGTCCAGGCCAACCATACCGCCACCCATCTGCTTCAGGCGGCTCTGAAGAAAATTGTCGATCCGGAGATTTCCCAGGCGGGTTCCCTGGTGGCCTTCGATCGCCTGCGCTTCGACTTCAACTGCCCCCGCCCCCTGACTCCTGAAGAGGTCCAGCAGGTGGAAGAACAGGTGAACACCTGGATCTCCGAAGGGCACCAGGCAGATGTCGAAATCATGCCGATTGAGGAGGCCAAGGCCAAAGGGGCGATCGCCATGTTCGGCGAAAAATACGGGGCTGAGGTGCGAGTGATTGATTTCCCCGGCGTGTCGATGGAGCTGTGCGGTGGCACCCACGTCGCCAACACCGCCGAAATTGGTCTGTTCAAAATTATCTCGGAAACCGGCGTGGCCTCTGGTATCCGTCGGATCGAGGCGGTGGCTGGCCCAGCGGTGCTGGAATACCTGAATGTGCGGGATGTCGTGGTCAGAGATCTGACGGAGCGCTTCAAGGTGCAGCCGGAGGAAATTGGCGATCGCATCACCGCCCTGCAGGCCAACCTCAAATCCACCCAAAAAGAGCTGGAAGCGGCCAAGTCCGAACTGGCGGTGCTCAAGTCTGACCAGCTCCTGGATGAAGCGGAAGCCATCGGCGATCTGAAGCTGCTAGTAGCGGAACTGCCAGGGGTCAGTGCGGACGCCCTGAAGGTGGCTGCGGAGCGACTGAGCCAAAAGCTCGGGGAAGGAGCTGTCGTGCTGGGCACCGTGCCAGAAGAGGGCAAAGTTAGCCTGGTGGCTGCTTTCAGCCCCGCGGTCGTGAGCAAAAAGCTGCAGGCAGGCAAGTTCATTGGTGGCATCGCCAAAATCTGCGGCGGCGGTGGCGGCGGTCGGCCCAATCTGGCCCAGGCTGGTGGCCGAGATGCCTCCAAGCTGCCGGAAGCCCTGGTAGCTGCCAAGGAGCAGCTGAAGTCGTCCCTGGCGTAATTAGGACTCTCAAA
>PYEQ01000215.1 GCA_003017785.1 filamentous cyanobacterium CCP5
AGATGTGTATAAGAGACAGTGTCCCAGCTGTCCGGTAATAGCAGCGAATGTCTTGCGAGGATTGAGGCTAGAGCGAATGGCGCTAGTAATGGTGTTGATCAAGGCTTCTCGGCGAGCTAGCGCCTGCACTTGCTCATAGGTGTAGGCCTGGGCCAGGGCCAGGGCTGCCTGATCCGCTAGGGTTATCAAAAGCTGCAGGTCGTCCGCCGCCCAAGGCCTTTCTAACTGGCAGCGGTGGAGAGCCATTACTGCAACTAGGTCTTTTCGAGAGATTAGGGGAACCAATACGCTCGATTGGATGCCCAAGGCTGCAAACGCCGACAGCCGCTCCTGGGCATCTGGGATCTGATTACCTGATGCCTCAAGCACTGACTCTAAGACCAAAACCCTATCCGTAGGCCAGAGGGTCTGGGCAATTATGGACGAATTCTCTGTAGCCAAGGCCTGAACGGCATCGGCCCGATATGTAAAGCAAGACTCCTCTGATGGCTGGGCACAGTAGGGCCTGATTGAACAGTAGCTCACCTCTAGGCTGCGACCGACAACATCCACAATGGTTTGCAGCATATCCTGAGGGGTTTGGGCGCTGCGAATTCGATGGGTGATGGTATTGAGTAAAGTTTCCTGACGAAGCACCCGGTTTAAGTCAGCGGTGCGCGTTTTGATCAGGTTGTGGGCGTCTAGGGCCTGCTGAACAGTTTCCCGGAGATCGTCTTCGTCCCAGGGCTTAGTCACATACTTAAAGACCTGGCCCTGGTTAATGGCCTCAACTAAATCTTCACTGTCGGTATAGCCCGTCAAGATAATCCGCATGACGTCCGGATACTGCTGGGCTGCCTGACCGAGAAATTCAGTCCCAGCCATCTCCGGCATCCGCTGGTCAGAAATAATTATTGCTATATCGGGTTGCTGCGCCAGTATCTCCAGGGCATGACGCCCACGCTCTGCTCGCAGCACCTGAAACTGACGGTAGAACGTACGGTATAGAAGATCCAAGTTGTCTGGTTCGTCATCGACAACCAGCAGCTTGGGCTTATTCCCCCGATTAGAGTGGCGAGTTGGAGACGTACTCATGCATTGAGCAATCAGTGAGGTTAAAAGAGCGATATCGGTTTAAGGAACTAGCAAGATTGGTGTAACTGCTATGGTCTGCCTCTGGTCTATCTTGCTGATATCAGCTCGAGTATAGCTGCCTGACACTGTCTGGCACTGGTGCACGGTAGCCCCTTCATCGAGATCTTTACCATGCTGGTTTGGTTAACTTTATTCCTAAATCAAGGCGCGGCCTGAAGATCACACTAGCAATAGGATGCCCAATTTGGTCTAGGGATGGCTACCCATTGGATATGCTCTGGAAGCTCGTTGGATCAGGTATTCTAAGTCTACTATCTGCCTGGGAGTCGAGACTGTGGAGCGACGGGCAGGGGAAAACGACCATTAATGAAAGTGACAACCGACAACATTTCCACTTCTACAGGGGCCTCTGCCTTATCTGTCTACGTTCGAACGGCCCGTTCGGGGGACATTAAACCCCTGAGTGAACTCCTTTCTAGCAGCTTTTACCGGAAAGCTGGCTGGTCTCGCTGGGTTTATCCCCTCCTCAAACTAGGTATTAGTGAAGACCTTAGACAGCGGTTGCGAAGTGCAAAAGCTTTTTATGCCTGCTTGGCTGCCGTGCACATCTCTAGCCCGAATACAGGCAAACAGACTGATGAGCTGATCGGCACGGTGGAGATCGCCTGCCGTCAACCCTATCTTTGGCAAGTAAAAGAGCACAGCTATGTCTATCTATCGAATTTAGCCGTGAGATCCGACCGGCGCCGTCGGGGAGTTGCCCGTAAGCTGCTGGCTACCTGTGAAACGGTTGCCATGGACTGGGGTTTTAAGGATATCTACCTCCATGTCATGGAGGATAACCCCCAAGCCCGTCGCCTCTATGGCAAGGCTGGCTATCAGATTAAAGAGACAGAGGAAACGCCCTTAACCTGGTTGGGGCTCTCGTCTCGGCGGCTGTTGTTACATAAGCCACTGAAAAAACATTGATTTTCCAAATACTCTGTAGGCACACGAGCACCGACAGGGTCATTACAGGCAGACGCGCGATTCAGGCCAAATAGACGAGGGCGCGATCGCTGCGGCAGGCACTTTACGCTTTACGAAAACTTTATAGTCTTCAAGAAAGCTTTATCTGTCCTTTAGGGAGCATCACCGCAGGTTCAAGTTTTCTATGGGTGCTATCACCTAGAATGTGAGTGAATTTGATTTATTCAGCCTGACTTCATTATTTATCTGTTTCTTGGTCAGGGATGTGTGCCCTCTAAAGTTATTCGTTTTAAGAGTTTAATGGATACGACTGCGCCATCTTTCTTGGATTCTGGGGACTTTCCCCAGCAGTCGCCTATTACTATGCCGAAAGCCCCCAACAGCCGTTCTGTGCCAATTTTACCCGGTCATTCCTCTAAGAATGAGAAGATTTTGGTTCAGCTGCATGGCGATCGCCCCTTGACGATCAACAGTCGTCGTCGCAACGGGTTGATCCTGCACAAGCGGTTTTACACCGAGTTTGCCGGGCCGGGAGCAGCGGTGGGCGGTGGGCTGGATGCCGACTGCATTGATGTTATCCCCCTTGGCAATCTCTCCCTGCTCAAGCCAAACTCCTTAGAAGAACAGCAGATGGCTCTGCGGATTCGCCTGCAGTGGGTGCGACTAACCCAAAATTTCACCGACAAGCCTTTGGCCCTTGAGCGCGCCCGCATGATCTTGGAGCAGTTCAAAAGCTATTTCGATCAAGATATTGTCGATCAGGTGCCTGACGAAGCCTTTGCCATGCTCGTCGGGGTACTCCCTCAGACCATCCAGCGGGCTCGTCATATTGCTTAGACAGCCTGCTTGAGCCGCTCAAGGGTGCGTTGATTTTCCTTAGGGGTGCCAATGGTAATCCTCAATCCGCCGCCGGTGTGCCGAATCAGCGTGCCCTGTTCCCTTAGACGCTGAAAGATTTGATGAAGTTCCTGGTCTTGAATGTCAAGATTGCTTCTAGGTCTTCCATAGATAAAATTAGCGGCGCTGGGCCAGACCCGGAGCAGAGGGGCAATTTCTCGCTGTAGGCGATCGCGCTCAGCCAGCAGCTGAGGGATTGGAGCTAGGAGTTCCTGGCGGTGGCTGAGGGCCAGGTGGGCAACGGCCTGGGTGAGGCTGGGCAGATTGTAGGGCAGGCGCACTTTTTCTAAGACGGCAATCAGGTCGGCGTGGGCAACACCGTATCCCACGCGATGGGCCGCCAAGCGAAAGGCTTTTGAGAACGTCCGCAGGACGACCCAGTTGGGGCGTTCCAGGGCAATAGCAACGGTGGTGTGGTGGCAGAACTCAAAGTAGGCCTCATCTACCACAACCAGAATGTTTTCGGGGAGCTGCTGTAGCCAGTCCAGTTCTGCGGGGGTCAATGGATTGGCGGTCGGAGAATTGGGATGCACCATAAACACGACCCGCACCGGTTGAGACTGGTGAAGGGCTGACTGGGCAACGCCGGGATCCAGGGCAAAGGTGTCGGGATCGCGAGGCACGCTGACAACCGGAATACCCAGGGTCTCCGCCAGAATTCTATACATGGAGAAGGTCGGGGTAGCCACCATCGCCGCTCCGTGGCCGCCTAGACAGGTGGCAATCAGCAAGGAGCGAATCAGCTCATCGGAACCGTTGCCCACGGAGATATTGGCAGCGGTGGCCTGGGTGCCAGACTCATTGACATAGGTAGCGATCGCCGCTCTGAGCTGAGCATGACTGCCGTCAGGATACCGATTGGCGGCGATCTCCTGCTGATAGATCCAGCCCAGCTTTTCCTTGAGGGCGGAGGGCAGATCTTCGGGATACTCGTTGGTATCAAGGTGGTCGATGGCCGCTGGCAGGGGCTGGTCGTCACCCCCATGGGAAGAATAGGCGGCCAAGGCAACGAGTTCGGGACGCAGGTAGGGCAGGGGCATGGTAGTTGGGCGAAGCGTGGTCTTATTATGGCAGCGATCGCCGGTTCTCACAGCGCCAAGAATTGCCGAACGGCCTGCCAGATTTCTGGCTGTACGTTGGCTAGGGCATGGTCACTGGCGAGTTCGATGAGCTGTACCTGGGAGTGACGGCTAGCGAAGTCGCGACTGACCTGGGGGTCAATCACGTCGTCTTGCTGGCCATGGAGAATCAGGGTCGGCACGGCCAGCTGGATCTGCGAGTCATCGTAGGTTTTTCCATCTAAGACAAAGTCATAGGCCAGAGGCAGGGCTTTCCCTAGTCCGTGGTGGTAAACCGATAAGTAGCCTTGGGCTTGCCAGTGGCGGAGCTGAGGTTCTCCCAGTCGAGGGAGCCACTGGATCAAAAACTGAAAGGCTGGAGCCAGCAGTACCAGCCGATGGAGGCGATCCGTCAGGCTGGGATCGCTGCCTAGCCAGGCTGCCGTCAGGCCCCCGAAGCTGGAGCCGATGATGCTCCAGGGAGCCGTCTGAAAAGTTTCCTGGGTATAGAGAATGTCTTTGACTTGGGCTAGCTGGCGGCTGAGGGTCAGACCGGTGAAATCCCCTTGATTTAAATCTGGAATGATCAGCGTTTGTCCGACTGCCTGAAATTCTCGTTTTAGAGCCTGGGCCTTGGTGGACTGGGGGCCGGAGGCAAAGCCGTGGAGGTAGAGATAGGGCATGGCAGTGGGATAATATGGGGCCGCTAGCGCTTACGATAGTCCTACTCTATGACCCAGCACTTCACGCTCACTTTGCTGCCCGGTGACGGCATTGGTCCGGAAATTATGGCCGTTGCCGTTGACGTGCTGAAAGCGATCGCGCCTCAGTTTGACCTGGCTTTTACCTTGCAGGAAGCGTTGATTGGCGGATCTGCTATCGACGAGGTGGGAACGCCTTTGCCGGAAGCCACCCTGGATCGCTGTCGGCAAAGTGACGCAGTGCTCCTGGCCGCCATCGGCGGCTATAAGTGGGACAGCCTGCCTCGGGCTCAGCGGCCCGAAACCGGCTTACTGGGGCTGAGGGCGGGGTTAGGTTTATTTGCTAACCTCCGCCCTGCCAAGATTTTGCCCCAGCTTCTGGATGCCTCATCCCTGAAGGCAGAGGTGGTAGAAGGGGTAGACATCATGGTAGTGCGAGAGCTCACCGGAGGGATTTACTTCGGCCAGCCCAAGGGGCTATTTGCAACGGAAACTGGCGAACAGCGGGGGGTCAATACCATGGCCTACACCAGTTCTGAAATTGATCGCATTGGCAAAGTCGCCTTTGAGGCAGCCCAGAAGCGCCAAGGCCGCCTGTGTTCCGTAGACAAGGCCAATGTGCTGGAGGTGTCGCAGCTGTGGCGCGATCGCATCACCGCCCTTGGGGTAGACTACCCAAACGTAGAGCTGTCTCACATGTACGTGGACAACGCGGCCATGCAGCTGCTGCGCTGGCCCAAACAGTTCGACACGATTGTCACAGGCAACCTGTTTGGAGATATTCTCTCTGATGCGGCGGCCATGCTCACCGGCAGTATTGGCATGTTGCCCTCCGCTAGTCTGGGAGAATCCGGGCCTGGGGTTTTCGAGCCCGTTCATGGATCGGCCCCGGACATCGCTGGAGAAGACAAGGCGAATCCCCTGGCTCAGGTGCTCAGTGCCGCCATGATGCTGCGGTACGGCCTCGATCAGCCGGCAGCCGCCGACAAAATCGAAGCGGCCGTCATGGCTGTTTTAAATCAGGGCTATCGGACAGGCGATATCATGGCAACAGGGATGACTCCTGTGGGCTGCAAGGCTATGGGAGAAGCCCTACTGAGGGCATTATCTTAAGCAATGTTAAGGTTTTGCTGCTCCCAGTCAGATGGGTTGCATCCTTGTCTAGACGATTCAGAGTTGAGCCGTGCAAAGTCTACAGTCACTCCAGTCTGTGTCTTCTCCTTCTTCCCCCCTGCCACCTGAGGCCCATGGCCTGCCAGCCGTGCTTGATCCGGCCCTGCTGAAGGCGGCCCGACAAATTTACCGGACGTTTTACGAGGTTCACCCTGAAGAGATGCAGCGTCCCATTGGTGTCGCCATCAGCCGCAAAACCCATCGGGGTAAACTGATTTTTGGTGAGCGCCCGGTGCTGCTCCCCAGTGAGCGCTTTGTACCCCTTAACCAAATTGAGCCAGGTCTCCATTAGACCCGGCTCAGTTGGATAGGGATTGAGTTTGGGACTGACTGTCTATTTAGACGCTGACAAAGCTGGTCTCTGTCAGCAACGTCACATCAATACCGTTAAGAACAGCCAGAGTTCCGTCTCCGACTTTGATCGTATTGCCACTCAGGGTTAGTGAGCCAAAACTCAGGCCATCGGCAAGGCCGATAACATCTACGCCAACCTCAAAATCAGTGATCGTATCGGTGCCTTCTCCCAGCGCGAGTACGAAGGTATCGCGGCCCTGACCACCGGAGAAGTCATCTCCGGTTAAGACATCGTTGCCGAGACCGCCCCGTAGCAGGTCATCACCATCGTCGCCCCACAGCAGGTCGTCACCGGCCCCGCCGAAGAGCTGGTCGTTGCCGCCTTTACCTCCGAGGCGATCATTGCCGTCGCCGCCGTAGAGCAGGTCATCGCCACCGGCACTGCCTCCAGAGTCACGGCTGCCCAGGTCTCCCCGCAGAATGTCATCGCCAGCTTCGCCCAATAGCTGATCGCTGCCGAGGCCACCGATAATCAGGTCGTTGCCCGAACCGGCTCGGAGAATGTTGTCGAAGCGATCGCCCACCAGCACCTGGTTTGCGTCAGATGACTCAGCGGCATTTCCATCATCGCTGCCTGAAGCGGGGGAAGGGGTGCTGCCGGATCCGCCAGCGCTGACCTGGGGCGGGAGACCATTCTCGCTATTGCTGGGCTTTAATATTTCAGGCTCAGATTCAGAATTAGCGTGACCGCCACCTGATTCGGCTGACTGCGGCTCGGGCACACCGCTACCGGCAGGCCCAGGAGCTGTCAGAGGAGGTTCTCCAGTCCCTTCTGGGGGTAGAGGATTTGACTCTGGATTCGTAGCCTCGCCAGGCGCTCCAGACTCAGATTCAGAGTTTGAAGTCGGTGTCGGGATAGAGCTTAAATCCGGTTTGAGCTCTGGTGCCGGTTCTGGAGCGGGTGTCGGTGCCGGAGTTGGTACCGGCTCAGGAGTTGGCCCAGGGACCGTTACGGGAACGGGAGCTGTTGCAACAGGCTCCGTACCCGGTAGGCGGGTGGCAAATACCTGAGTCCAATAATAATAGTAATTAATGCTGCCCGTATCGTTAGGAAGGTAATAGTAACCGATGCCAAGATTGGTGAGATTAGAGTCTAGAATATTGGCTCGATGGCTGGGGCTTTCTATCCATCCCTGCACGACTTCTTGAGGCGTGATATAGCCAGCAGCGACGTTATCTGCAGCCTTTGTGAACTGATAGCC
>PYEQ01000216.1 GCA_003017785.1 filamentous cyanobacterium CCP5
AGATGTGTATAAGAGACAGGCCCTGGCAGTATGGGGTGTTATGGGCCTGTCTCCTCAGCCAAAACCTTGGTCGCGGGTAGTGATGGTGTCAATACTGCTTGCGCTGACGATTCGATATGTAACCTGGCGGGCAGTATCAACCCTGTATTTAGATACGGTTAGCCATGCCATTTTTAGCGTCGGCTTGTTTTTGATCGAGCTGGTATTTATTTTCAGCAGCGTAGTGCAGCTGTATCTGCTGCTCAAGGTCAAGTTCAGAAATCGCCAGGGCGATCGCTACCAGCAAGCCGTGCTCGACGGTCACTACTGCCCCTCTGTGGATGTGCTGATCCCCACCTATGATGAGCCTGTCGCGGTGCTGAGGCGAACCATCGCTGGCTGCCAGGCCATGGACTATGCTGCCAAAACGGTTTATCTGCTCGATGATCAGCAGCGGCCGGAAATCGCAACCCTTGCCCTTGCAATGGGCTGCCACTACCTCACTCGGTCCGATAACCGCCACGCTAAGGCTGGTAACCTCAACCATGCCCTGGAGAAAACCCAGGGGGAACTGGTGGTGGTGTTTGATGCAGATTTTGTGCCCAGCACGAACTTCCTAACTCGAACCGTTGGTTTTTTTCAGAATCCGCGCAACGGTCTCTTGCAAACCCACCAGAGCTTTTTCAGCCCTGATCCGGTGGCTCGCAATCTAGGCCTCGAAACGATCCTCACCCAGGAAGTTGAGATATTTTCCCGCTACTACCAGGTATTGCGGGACAGCATCGATACGGCCCTGTGCTATGGCAGTTCCTTTGTAGCGCGGCGTGCTGCCCTGGAAGCCGTTGGGGGGTTCGACAGGGGCGGGCTGAGCGAAGACTACTACACCGGGGTGAAGCTCTCAGCGATCGGCTACGAGGTGATTTATCTCAACGAAAGCCTCAGTGCCGGTCTCTCCGCCGAGAATATGGCCGACCACGTAGCCCAACGACTGCGATGGACCCGAGGTACATTACAAACCCTGTTTCTAGAGGCCAATCCTTTGACAATTCCGGGCCTGACCTGGCTACAGCGGGTGGCCCACTTTGAAGGCATTTCGCAGTGGTTTGGCAGTGTATTCCGAATTTTCTTCTTGCTGCTGCCAGGGGCAGTTTTATTCTGGGACTGGGTGCCCATGCAGCTTTCCTGGCAGGAAGTAATGTATTTCATGCTGCCGTTTTATGTGGTGAACCTCTCCACCTACCGGTGGCTCAACTTTCGGAGTCGGTCTGTATTTGTCTCTGATATTTATGCGGTTGCCCAATGCTTTCCCATTGCGCTGACGGTGCTCCAAACCCTCATACGCCCTTTCTCAAAAGGCTTTGAGGTCACTCCCAAAGGACATGTCAGTAACCGGTTTGTTTTTCAATGGCGGCTGGCCCTACCTTTGCTAATTTTGCTACCGCTAATGGTCGTGTTCTTCGCACAAGGACTGCGGCTGGCTTCCATGGGTCGGACTGAACTGCTACAGATGGTAGGGGATCCAAATTTGATCCCGACCCTGCGGGTGGCCTGGATTGGTGGCCTGTACAACCTGCTAATCGTTTGGGCAGCTTTGCTCTGCCTCTTAGATGTGCCCAAGCCCGATCCCCATGAATGGTTCAGGGTGAGTTATTCAGCCAGGATCAATTTCGGACTCCTCCAGGTTTGGGGAACAACCAACCAAATTTCTGAAGCAGGGATAGGGATTGTGCTGGATGCTGATAGCGCCTCAGCGCTGGGATGCTCACGGCAGCCGGTTGAGGTAGTGCTCCCAGAGGCGAATATCTCCCTTACAGGTGTTCTTGTGGGCCAGCAAGACCAGACTGTCAGCATTCAATTTCAAGGAATGTCCTTAGAGACCTATCGCCAGTTGATCGTGCTGCTGTACTGCCAGCCAGGACGTTGGGGTAAGCAGGTAATGCCCAGCGAGCCCATAGCTCTGTGGGAAATAGCTCGGGCAATTTTGATGCCTGTAGGGCTGCAGCGATTTGTGTCTCGACGATGGCAGCGGCAGACGGTAGTTGGCTAGGCTTGGGGGCATCCAGGTTGGAGCTGACGGGACATGCCAGGACAAAAAAATCGGCCCCGCAGGGCCGATGTATAAAAAATTCGTTGTTCTCTCATGGGGAGGAAAAGCCCAAAATCTTTAATCCGCTCTGTCTAACGGGTGATGTCGGGTAACGCTCCGATGGCCATTGTATCAACCAGTACAGTTTTTTTGTGATATAAGTTCACACAAAAATGTCCCGATTTCATAACTCAAGCTAATGAGCAAATGTACTCAAGGCTTGACCTGGATCCTTGTCGGTGCTGGCTTTGAGGCGCTGGGGCTGTCCCCAGAGGACGGTTTCATGTTTGTAAATCACCATGCCGGGGCGCGCTCCCTTGGGTTTGTACACATGCTGGGGTTGGGTGTAAACCACGGGCACCTGATCGGCCTGGCGGGCCCGGCTGAAGAAAGCGGCTAGATCTGCCACGTGCTGCAGGTCCGCATCGGAGGGCATCTGGCCCGCTTCGAGGCGCAGCAGGACATGGCTGCCAGGAATTTCCTGGGTGTGGAACCAGAGGTCGTAGTCGGTGGCTACTTGAGAAATCAGCTGATCGTTCTGGCGGTTGTTGCGGCCGATGATCACAGGGAAGCCGCTGGGGGTGCGGCTGCGGTGAAACTGGGTGTCCTGACTGCGGCGAGGACCCGATCGATAGTCGGGGGCGTCGAGGTAGCCCTGCTGGATCAGTTCTTCGCGGATGTCGGCGATCGCTTCTAGGTCTTCCGGTTGCTCGTACTCAGGGATTTGGGCCAGGGCCGCTTCTACCTGTTCTAGATAGGCAATTTCCGATCGCACCTCCGCCAGCAGGGGCATGACCGCATTTCGGGCCCGCTTTAGCTTGCCGTGCTGCTTGTAGAGTTTCTGGGCAGTTTGGATGGCGTTGTTTTCAGGATTCAGGGGAATTTCAACGGGTTCTCCGGTTTCAAAATCCGCGAGGGACATCATGGGCATGCCCGGCTGCCACTGGTGGGAATAGGCCATCAGCAGGTCGGCGCGGCGGCGATAGTCATCGGCCTGATCCGACTGGTCGAGGCGATCGCTAAATCCATTGGCCTTGGTGTGCAGCTTTTTCAACAGATTTTTGAGCCGCTGATTGAGCTGATTTTTGAGGCGCTCAAAGGTCTGGAGGTTGAGTTCGTGGGTGTAGTAGTCCCGCAGCAGGGTTTGAACATTGTCTGCTGGGGTCTGGGTGTGCCAGCCCAGTACCGAGTAGCCGGTTGCGGTCCAGCCAGGATAGAAGTCGGCGGTTTCTAGCTGGTGCAGCCAAGTTTGCCAATGGTGAAATAGTCGCTGCCACTGATCATCGCTGAGGGTCTCAGTGCCCTGAACCGGGTCAATCTCCGCGGCCTCTAGCAGGGTTGCCACCAGGGCCGAACTGAGGCCGCTATAGGCTCTCAGGATTTGCTTTTTTACCTGGCCAGGAATCAAAGCCACCCGTTCCTGCCAGGTTTCAAAGGCTTCTGATCGGGTCGGGAACGGACCAGTGATGGCCGGAGGCGGCTCGTACAGAGCTCCCGTGAGGATGGGGCGGACGCTGGACTGCTGTTCGCTGACCTGATGGGCGGCGGTAACGATTTGTCCCCTGGCGGTGGTCAAAATCACGTTGCTATATTTGCCCATGATTTCCACATACAGGTGCCACTCGGTCGGATCGCCGGGGCGACGGGCAAACTGCATATCCAGCACTCGCTCCCAGGGGGCTATGGGGTCGATCACCACCAGGGCGAGTCCCCCCAGCTGATGCTTGAGCTGCTGGCTAAAGGTAAACGTGTCAGGGATGCGCGGCGGCGGCTCGCCAATGTGCAGCCGGGCCGCCTGGGGATGCCAAGAAATGGTCAGCCAGTCGCGGCGACTCAGGGTGCGTAGAGCGATCGCTAGGGTACTGCGATCGAGCTGATATACCTGCTCACAGCGAGCTGGGGTCCAGTGGGCCTGCAGATCGCTGCAGACTGCCACCAGGGTTGTAAAGTCCACCGGTTGCACGTGTTTCCCTCCGGAACAATAACGAGAGTTAGCCGCCGTGACGAAAATCAGGTTTTTCACCCCTGAGACGGAGGAAGCTGTAGCCTAGACGACTAAAAACCCAAAACCGAGAGAATTACCGGAGAATTCCCCACGTTATCTCGTAGTTTCGTTACCATTTAGCTAAAGCTCCGTGGCTAGGCGAAACTCTCGGTTTTATCTCCTCTTACATTATGGACATTAAGCTAATCAATATTGGCTTTGGTAATATCGTGTCGGCAAACCGGGTAATTGCCATTGTCAGCCCAGAGTCCGCTCCGATTAAGCGAATTATCTCCGATGCCCGCGAGCGCGGCCAGCTTATCGATGCTACCTATGGTCGCCGTACCCGAGCCGTTATTGTCACCGACTCCGGGCATATTATTCTTTCCGCCATTCAGCCCGAAACCGTTGCCCATCGATTTGTTACCAGCAAGGATGTTGAGGTGAAGGCGTCTTAGTAACGCCTCCAGCGGGGCTGGTGGGTGTCGGAGGGGCCGAGCGTAGCGATCTACAATGAATCGGTTGTTTTCAGTGCGATCGTATGTCTGGTTCTCGACCCGCCTCCATCGACAAAATCGTCAAGCGATTTCAGCGGGCTTCTGATCCCAAACGTCGCTATGAGCAGCTACTGTGGTTTGCCAAAAAGCTAGACCCCTTTCCTGAGGCGGAGCGCATTCCCGAAAATAAGGTGGCCGGCTGCGTGTCTCAGGTGTACGTTACCGCCGAACTCAAAGAGGGTAAGGTCTACTACCAGGCCGATTCTGATGCCCAGATCACTAAGGGGCTAGTGGCACTGCTGATCCGTGGGCTCAACGAACTCACCCCCGCCGAGATTGTCCAGCTTTCCCCCGATTTCATCAAAGAAACCCAGCTTGACGTCAGCCTCACCCCCTCTCGGGCCAATGGGTTCTACAACATTTTTAAGACCATGCAGGCCAAGGCAAGCGAGTATCTGGCAGAATCCAATCCTGAAATGGCTGTGACCGATTAATTGGGTTGCCATAGATGGCCAGCTGGATGCTTTCGTGTCTGATTTCTAGGAAGGCATTTTCATCTGGCACTGCTCTTCCTGGTTCCAAACGAACACCAGCTGGCTGTCAGCGCTGGGCTGATCCCAATGGTCATCGTCCGGCGGCGCCCCGAAGCGAAAATGGAGCGTCACTAGCTCTTGCCGCGATCGGTTTGCGATCTGGTGGGCATGGCGGCGATCGATAGTGATGAGATCCCCAGTCCGGTAAATCTTAGAAGGGCCTGAATATTTTTCTTGGGAGGTGCAGCCCTCAAACGGAATTTTTTGAGCCTCGCATTCCTCGGGGGACAGCTGCCAGTGGGTCATTTCCCCCTTAATCACGCGAATGGCATCGAGGGAGTTGCCATGGTGATGCATCGGCACGATCTGACCGGGCTGCCAGCCAATCACATAGACCGTCAAATGCCAGGTTTGTAAAATCAGGCGGCGGCGAAAGTCCTCCCGGCTAAAGCTGACATATTTCTCCAGGAAAGCGGCCGATAAATGCACCTGAGCAACTAAGTGACAGAACCGCTCATAGGAAATGTCATTGGGCGGGTTACTCCCCAGCTGCATGATCAGATTGCGCAGGGTCAGTCCGTTAACAATGGTTTCGCAGTAGGGCTGGTTGGGGCGCTCCCGCTGGAACTGGATAATCATGTTTCTAGCCTGATCTAGCCAGTAGCGCAGCTCAGGATTATGCAGGGCTGCGAAGGAGGCAATTTTAGCAGCGGCTTTTTTGTCTCCGCTCTGAACGGCTTCACAGTAGCTCCGCACTGTTTCTAGAATGATCTCGCCCAGGGGTTCCGGGGTGGGGGAGTTGGCAACAGTCTCTGCCTCGTGATCCGGATCCAGATCCTTGAGGTCACAGCTGAGCGCGCTGCATAGCCGGTTCAAATTCCGAATCCATTTGGAGGCGTTGCCCTTTTCCCAGTTGGCAATGGTGTTTTCTGAAACCCCAATATAGTCTGCTAGCTCTGCCTGGGTGAGGCCAGCCTGCTCCCTAAGTCGAGCGATTTTGGACTTTTCTGAGTTCGATACCATGTCGGACTGGAGTGTCAGCAGACGCTGCAAGGCAAAGCAGATGAAGATCAAACTGGGGGCGATTCGCGATGGGGCTGATGCCTCTGAGGCGAGCCGCTTTGGGTACAGACGCTAGCACAGCTCTCCGTCGAGGAGAGGTTTTGACGCTACCCGAGCCTAAAAAATTTACAATCACTATCCCCTCTACATTAATCCCTTATCCTGTAAGGATTAACGGGGTATATGCCAATTATTTTTGGGGCAAAAAGGCACAAAAAGTTGTGGGTTATACGGGGCATCAGTTTTGGGACTGCTAAAATGACGATAATTCAGGCATTATTTTTAGCTGTTTAAATCCTTCACAACTGGCCCCTGGTGGCGGTTGTTGAAGCTGCAAGCACGCGCGTTGGTTCCTTTACGTTTCCCGGTCTGGACAGGTCAGTAATTCTCTGTGTGATTTGGTATGGCTGTCGGTGGCGGATGTCTCGAAGGCGGATGCTGACAGCCATGAGCTAGACGACTGTTGGCGGTTTCTAGGCGATCGCGACCTCTCAGAGGTTGCCTCACAGGTTATTGCTGACCCACTGTATCGCTCCAAACTAATCAGGTGACGTCATGTCTTTCTTCACGCGCTCTAACCCTGTGATGTTCCCGCTCCAGTCCACTGGGGTAGTGATTAAGCCGATTACCGATGGCTGTGCGGGACTGGTTAACTTTAAGTCAATTCCCTGGCGGGCAAAGCTGTATCAGGTCAGCGGGGGTGGCCCGATTGCTGACGGTCAGCCAGTGGTCATCGTTGGCCGCGAAGGTAATGTTCTGCTGGTCGAACCTGCTTAAAGCTTAAGAGCTCTGTTCAACCGCAGCGGGTCGGCGGGGCTTGCATGGCACAACCTGCTGAGGAATTTCTCCAGGTTGCCTATATTGATTCGGCTGCAACGGTTAAGCCTAATCCAGATCTTTGCACTGGCATGACAGACGCCTGGATCTTCCTAAGATTCTATGTCGTGCCTGCAAAGCTTCGCGGCGTCTGTCATGGTGACGTTAATCCCTTGATAGCGCGCCATCGCCAGACATTCAACCCATTTTGTAAAAATATGTAACAAAATAAAGGGTGTCTATCTCACTTGCTTTGCCAATCATGACGGCCATTCAAGACAAGCCCAGTCAGCTGCTGTCAGCTGCTGCCATTAGTGAAGAATCTTTTCCTACGGGAGGGCCCAATCCCCAGCAGTTTGACTGGGCTGAGGCGTGGCATCCCGTCCACTACGTTGAAGACCTCGACAAGAGCCGTCCGACTCGCTTCACGTTGCTGGAGCAGGATTTAGTGATCTGG
>PYEQ01000217.1 GCA_003017785.1 filamentous cyanobacterium CCP5
CCTCAGGAGAAAAAAGACACCCAAAAAGTGCCCCTCAAAGCCATGAGGCGACGGATCTTTCACCAAAAACTTTCAAAAAGGCTTGCGAAACTCCAATCGTAAACCCAGCATAGGTGTCCGCAGACCCTTTTGCAATATAAGCCTCAATGATTGCTGCTAATATCATGCATCACTAAAACTAATTAAAACTATCTTCTCAAAACCTTAAGAAAATCCAAGATTCTTTAGAATTTGCGAGAGCATGTGTATCTGTCTGCCATCCGGAAAAATGCTGCCCTCCAAGAATATGCCGCTGGTTGCCAATGGGCCAACACCGGGGATTGGCCTGAAAAGGTTAGGCAATCTTGTAAGATAAGCACTTACATACGTCACAAATACGCCACCCACAGGCGATTCATTTGGCTAGGCGGTCGACCTGCACCTTTGACATTGCCCTTAGCTGGCCAGGCATGACCGATTGGGCGCTAGTCGGCGGATTAAGGCAGCTATCTAGCCAGCTAAGGGATAGTTCGCTTCGGCTGAGCTGAATCAGCTCAATAAGACAGTTCAGTCCGGCTACTGTAAATGGTCTGTTTAGAATGACTCAGCTTTTTACCCAAACTGGCTGGTTATTGCCAGGGTACGGATTGCTCGGGGCAGCTCTGGCCCTGCCCTGGTCCGTCGGCTGGGTTAGGCGAACTGGGCCTCGGCCTGCGGCCTACATCAATATCTTGATGACCGTGTTGGCCTTTGCCCACGGGCTGCTGATTTTTCGGGCCATCTGGAATAGCGGTTCTCAAGACTTAGCCTTCACCTGGTTCAGCTTTTCAGATCTGCACCTCACCGTTGACTTCGAACTGTCAGTGCTCAACCTGGGGGCCCTGGAGCTAATTACCGGCTTGAGTTTGCTAGCCCAGATCTTTGCCCTCGGCTATCTCGAAAAGGACTGGGCTCTGGCGCGGTTTTACTCTTTGATGGGGTTCTTTGAGGCAGCCATGAGCGGAGTCGTCTTGAGCGGTTCCCTGTTCGTTTCCTATTCGCTGCTGGAGATGCTTACCCTGTCTACCTACTTGCTGGTGGGTTTTTGGTACGCCCAGCCCCTAGTGGTAACCGCCGCTCGCGATGCTTTCTTAACCAAGCGGATTGGCGATGTGCTGCTGTTTATGGGACTGATTGTGCTGGCAGCGGTCGCCGGTAGTCTGGACTTCAACAATCTCTATGAGTGGGTCAAAGATCCCCACCTATCTCCCCTGGCAGCCACCCTGCTGGGACTGGCGCTGATCGCTGGCCCGGTCGGTAAATGTGCCCAGTTCCCCCTGCACCTGTGGCTAGATGAGGCCATGGAAGGCCCCAATCCAGCGTCTATTTTGCGGAACTCTGTAGTGGTTACCTGTGGCGCCTACGTGCTGATTCGCCTGCAGCCGGTGATTGTGGTCTCGCCGATCGCCCTCGATGCTCTGATTATCATTGGCACGATTACGGCGGTAGGCGGTTCTTTAGTTGCCCTGGCCCAGATTGATATCAAGCGTACCTTTTCCTATTCCACCAGCGCCTACCTGGGGCTGGTGTTTATTGCAGTGGGTACCCAGTGGCCGGGGGTGGCCTTCATGCTGCTATTTACCCATGCGGTGGCCAAGGCGCTGATTTACATGTCGGTGGGCGGGATTATTCTGACCACCAACAATCAAAACCTGACGGAACTGGGCGGCCTTTGGAAAAAAATGCCGGCCACCACGCTGGCCTATATCGTAGGCAGCCTTGGCATGGTGGGATTACTCCCCCTGGGGTGTTTCTGGGGATTCCGCCTGGGCATTGACTTTCTCTGGCAGGATTCGCCGCTGCTAGCGGGGGTTTTCTTGCTGGTGAATTGCCTTACCGCGTTTAATCTGACTCGCGTGTTCCGGCTGGTGTATTTGGGAGGATCTCAGCCTAAGACTCGACGGGCGCCAGAGGTGGCCTGGCCAATGGCAGTACCGATGGTGACGCTTTCCCTGTTTGTGCTGCTTATCCCAGCGGTGATGTTCAAGATGGATTTACTGCCGCCACTGAAATACTTGAACCTGCCGGTAATTGCCGCCCTGGTGCTGTCGGGAGCCTTGGGGGTAGCGGCGGGGGCAATCACCCCTCTGTCCAAGTCTTTGACGCGATCGATGAGCCGTCCGCTGCGGATTGCCCAAGATCTGCTGGCCTACGATTTCTACACGGAGAAGCTGTATCGCCTGACGGTGGTCTGGGCCGTGGACTCCATGGCCCGGTTTAGCAACTGGTTCGATCGCTATGTGGTAGACGGCATTGTCAACGGTATCGGGTTGTTCTCGCTGCTGGGGGGCGAAAGCCTGAAATACAGCATCACCGGCCAGTCTCAGCTGTACCTGTTCACTGTGATTGTGGGCGTCGGGCTAATTAGTATTTTGATCACCTGGAACCTCTGGTAGGCCTATGCTCAGCGCACTGATTTTTATTCCGCTGCTGGGGGCATTAGCCATTAGTCTCTGGCCCACATCAATCGCCGTCCCCCTGGCTAGAAAGATCAGCTTGGCCGTGCTGGCGGTGACCCTGGGCTGGGTTGTGATGCTGGCAAGCCAGTTTAATTTGGCGAGTTCTGGCTTTCAGTTTGAGCAGTCTGTGGCCTGGGTAGAGACGTTAGGGTTGACCTACCGGCTTGGCATTGACGGGCTGTCGCTGCCGCTGCTGGCCATTAACAGTCTGCTCACCCTGGTGTCGGTTTACATTACCTCTCCCACCCTGCATCGACCTCGGCTGTATTTTCCGCTGATTTTGATTATCAATGCCGCCGTAGCCGGGGCGTTTGTGTCTCAAAACCTACTGCTGTTTTTCCTGTTTTATGAGCTTGAGCTGATTCCGCTGTATTTGTTGATTGCCATCTGGGGCGGATCGCGACGGGGCTATGCAGCCACCAAGTTTTTAATTTATACCGCCCTGTCTGGAATTTTGATTTTGGGGGCGTTTTTGGGGCTAGTGTGGCTAGCGGGCAACGGCAGCTTTGACTACTCGCCGAATTTAGCCCAGACCCTGACCCTGACCCAGCAAATAGTCTTGCTGGTGGCCCTGCTGTTTGGATTCGGCATTAAAGTACCGCTGTTTCCATTCCATACCTGGCTGCCCGACGCCCACGTCGAGGCCTCCACCCCAATTTCGGTGCTGCTGGCGGGGGTGCTGCTGAAGCTGGGCACCTATGGTCTGGTCCGGTTTGGGCTGCAGCTTTTTCCGGATGCCTGGTCATACCTGGCCCCCTGGCTGGCTTCCTGGGCGGTGGTCAGCGTGCTATACGGGTCGCTAGCGGCAATTTCCCAGCAGGACATGAAGAAAATGGTGGCCTACAGCTCCATTGGCCATATGGGCTACGTGCTGCTGGCGGCGGCAGCGGCAACGCCGATTAGCATTTTGGGCACAGTGTTTCAGATGATCAGCCACGGCCTGATTTCGGGCCTGCTGTTCTTGCTAGTGGGCATTGTTTACAAAACCACGGGCACCCGCGATTTGAATGTGCTGCGGGGGCTGCTGAATCCAGAACGGGGATTGCCGTTTACCGGTTCCCTGATGATCCTGGGGGTGATGGCCAGTGCCGGCATTCCTGGCATGATGGGCTTCATCTCTGAGTTTTTGGTATTCCGCGGCAGCTTCGTCGCCTTTCCCACCCAAACCCTGCTGAGCATGATTGGCTCCGGCCTGACGTCGGTGTACTTTTTGCTGCTGGTGAATCGGGTTTTCTTTGGGCGCTTAACGGTGGCGGCTCCCACGACTACGGTGCAGAAAGACGTGATGCTACCTCCGGTGGCCTGGCGCGATCGCCTGCCGGCCCTGGCTCTGGCTGCCATGATCGTGATTTTGGGGCTACAGCCCAACTGGATGGCCCGCTGGAGCGAGAACACCACTATTGCCATGAACCAGCCCTATCGGGCGATCGCCCAGGCCCAAATGTCTCAGCTTTGACCTTCAGCTTTCTCGCCGCCGATTATTTGATACAACTTTCTGCCCGCCATGACTAACACCTTGCCCAAACCCCGCGCTACTGAGCATCCTCTGGAGTCCTTCGTCCATCGGCTGCTCAATGGTCAGGCCCTGCTTACCGACTCAGAAACCAATGTGCTGGAAGTGGTAGGCATCCTTAAAAGTTATGGCGTGGTGCTGGATACCTACTCGGTGAACCTGATCTACATGGCCGATCACCAGTTTTTGGTGCTGTTTCCCTTCTTTAAGTACTTCAACGGCAAGGTCAGCGTTGGTAAGCTGCTGAAGCACTGGTGGCACGATCGCATCAACTACGAATATGCCGAATATTGCATGCGCACCATGCTGTTCCATGGGGGCGGCGGGCTGGATGAGTATCTGGATAGTCCCGAGTTTGTGCGGACAGCTAAGGCGGCGATCGCTGCAAAAATTGCCGGTAATCCAGCTATTCGGCTGCTGCATCAAGTATTTCCAGAATTCCTGTTAGAGCAGGTGCGGCAGTCGGCCTACACCAGCGGTCTGGGACAGTTCTGGCGGGTGATGAGCGACATGTTTCTGGATCTCAGCGATCGCTATGATCGCGGTGAAATCACCTCAATCCCAGAGGTGGTTAACCACATCAAGGCGGGGTTGGTGGCCGCTGCCGCCAATCCGATTACCTACAGCGTCGACATCAACGGCCAAACCTATGACATTCTGCCAGAATCGGCGGGCCTGACTTTTCTGATGGATACAGCCGTCCCCTATGTGGAAGCGATTTTCTTTCGGGGAACGCCGTTTTTAGGTACAGTTTCCTTCAATGCCCAGGCCAATCAGATTCCGCCCGACCAGGAGCGGTTCATGTATGGCGCCCTCTATGCCGACCCGCTGCCCATTGGCGGGGCCGGGATTCCTCCCACCCTGCTGATGCAGGACATGCGCCACTTCCTGCCCGACTACCTGAGCGACTACTACGCCCAGGGGCTGCGCGGTGAAGACGACGTGCGGGTGAAAATCTGCCAGAGCTTTCAGAAATCAATGTTCTGCGTCACCTCAGCGGCGCTGCTAGGGCTGCTGCCCCATGATCCCCAGACCTCAGACCCCCAAGAGCAGGAGGCCAATCGAGACTTCCTAATCTACTGGATGGATCGGTTTATCCCCTCGCGGCTAGAGGTGGTACAGCTGCCCTATTAGTCCTGCCATAAAGGCTTTCTCAACGGATTCTCAGACAGCCTTTAGAGGAGGCTCAGCTAAGTCGAGTTTAGTGTGGACAGCCATAAGGGGCTGGAAAGCGCCCTAGCAAACTCAGGGTTTCTGGATTTGCCAGGAGCGTCAAAACAAAGCTTTTGACAATCCAGTCGATTAATGATGATGTCTCTTCTGAAAAGGGGCGTCGGTTTCGATGTGCTGTTTCTAATCAATCTCCATGAAAGCTAAGTATTTAGGCATTTTGCTGGCGTCCTCTTTGCTGTCCGTAGGGACTTATACTTTATTCGGTTCTTTCCCGGCCGCCGAAGCGAATCCCTGTGCCGCTGTCGAAAATCCCTGCGCAGCAGCAGACCCCTGTGCGGCTAATCCCTGTGCAGCGGCGGATCCCTGCGCGGCTAATCCCTGTGCGGCAGCAGACCCCTGTGCCGCCGATCCCTGTGCAGCGGCGGACCCCTGCGCGGCTAATCCCTGTGCGGCAGCAGACCCCTGTGCCGCCAATCCCTGCGCCGCTGATCCCTGCGCCGCCGATCCCTGCGCCGCCGCTGACGTTGTGACCTCTGAGGCTCCGCCCCATCCTGAGGTGTATGTCGAGGGTGAGAGCGGCTTAGCGATTCGCGGGGCAGATCCGGTGGCCTACTTCACTGAGGGCGCAGCGGTTCCTGGCAGTGCTGACTATGAACTGGCGTGGAACGGGGCTACCTGGCGCTTTAGCAGCGCTGAGAATATGGCCCTGTTTGCAGCCAACCCAGAGGGCTATGCGCCGGAATACGGTGGCTACTGTGCTAAGGCCATGAGCGAGGGCAATGTGGCCTCAATCGACCCCCGGGTCTGGAGCATCGTAGACGGCAAGCTGTATTTGAACTATAGCCCGGAGGTTCAGGCCCAATGGGTTGAAGATATTCCTGGCAACATCGCCAAGGCCGACGGCTTCTGGCCTGGGGTGCTGGAGGTGCAGACCTTCTATGAAAACGCGATCGCCTGGGCCGAGTGACTATTGCTATAGTCCTGCAGGGGCTCAGCAATGGGCCCCTAGGATTCGATTAAATCAATTAAATCAGCTTCTGAGAGCTGGGGAATCCCCAGCTCTTTTGCTTTGTCTAGCTTGGAGCCAGCATCGTCGCCCACGACTACGTAGCTGGTCTTGCCGCTGACAGAACCTGTGACTTTGCCGCCCGCCTGTTCGATCAAGGATTTCGCCTCGCTGCGGGAGAGGCTGGGCAGAGAACCGGTCAGCACGAAGGTCTGACCTGATAGGGGTTGAACCTGGGGTCCAGTCGCCGCTTCGGAGGCGACCAGCTGTAGCCCAAGCTGCTTAAGACGGCCGATGAGCTGCTGATTCGAAACCAGCCGAAACCACTGGTACACCGAACTGGCAATCTCGGGACCGATGCCGTGAACAGCCTCAATCCGAGCAGGCTCGGTGGCGGCCAAAGCATCCACATGGGGAAAGTTCTCGACCAGCAGTTGGGCGTTAACGCTACCCACGTGGCGAATGCCAAGGCCGTAGAGCACCCGATCAAAAGGACGGGATTTGGATGCGGCGATCGCCCCCACCAGGTTTTCTGCGGACTTTTTCCCCATGCGCTCCAGGGGCAGCAGCTTCTCCACCGTCAGGTCATAGAGGTCAGCCACGGAATGCACTAGCCCCTGGTCTACGAACTGCTGCACCCACTTTTCCCCGAGGCCGTCAATATCTAGGGCGTCGCGGCTAGCCCAGTGAATCAGCGCCCCCTGGACAATCGCCGGACAGGAATTATTGATGCAGCGGGTGACGGCTTCCCCTTCCGGTTTGACCAGGGATTCACCGCACTCGGGGCAGTGGCTGGGCATCCTCACCGGCTGGGCGTCGTCGGGCCGCAGATCCGCCAGCACCCGCACCACCTCAGGAATAATTTCCCCGGCTTTGCGCACCACCACCGTGTCACCGATGTGGAGGTCGAGTTCGGCCAGGCGATCGCCGTTGTGCAACGAGGCCCGAGATACCGTCGTCCCGGCCAGCAGCACCGGATTGAGCCGAGCCACCGGGGTCACAGCGCCGGTTCTGCCCACCTGGAATTTCACCGCCTGCACCACGGTAGGGGCTTCCTCAGCGGGGTACTTGAGGGCGATCGCCCAGCGGGGAAACTTTTGGGTAAAGCCCAGCTTGTCTTGCAAGGCAAAGGAATTCAGCTTCACCACCACCCCGTCCGTGAGATAGGGCAGCTCCATCCGTCGCGTCGCCCAGCCGTCGTAGTAGTCTTGCACCGCTTGGGCCGACTGGCACAGCTGCCCATTGGGGTTAACCCGAAAGCCCATGGTGGTGAGGAGTTCTAGGG
>PYEQ01000218.1 GCA_003017785.1 filamentous cyanobacterium CCP5
TGCTGGTGGGCTGTGGGGCGATCTACTGGGTGTTGGGCGACGCCCAGGAAGCGCTGATTTTGCTGGGGTTTGTGCTGTTTATTGTGGGCATCAACCTCTACCAGGAGCAAAAAACCGAGAAATCCCTGGAAGCCCTGCGGGACCTCTCTAGCCCCCGCGCCCTGGTGATTCGCGATGGCGAACGGCGACGCATCCCGGGCCGCGAGGTGGTGCGAGGGGATTTGCTGGTGCTGGCGGAGGGCGATCGCATTCCCGCCGATGCCCTGCTGCGCTGGTCTACCCACCTCACCGTCGACGAGTCGCTGCTGACGGGGGAATCGGTGCCGGTGCGCAAGCGCGAGTCCGGGGGCGAAACTAGGCTGACCCGCCCCGGCGGCGACGACCTGCCTGCGGTCTTTTCCGGCACCCTGGTGGTGCAGGGCCAGGGCATTGCCGAGGTGGTGGCCACGGGCCTGATGACCGAGATGGGCAAGATCGGCAAAGCGCTGCAAACCGTGGAGCCTGAAGATACTCGATTGCAAAAGGAAACCCGCCGGGTGGTGGGGCAGCTCACCTGGGTGGCGATCGCCATCTGCGTTGCGGTGGTGGTAATCTACGGCGCTACCCGAGGCGACTGGCTGAACGGGGTGCTGGCCGGACTGGCCCTGGCCATGGCGATCTTACCCAACGAAATTCCGGTGGTGCTGACCATTTTTCTGGCCCTGGGAGCCTGGCGCTTTTCCCAGCAGCGGGTGCTGACCCGGCGGGTGCCCGTGGTGGAAACCCTGGGCTCAGCCACGGTGCTCTGCGTGGATAAGACCGGCACCCTGACCCTGAATCAGATGGCGGTGCAGCAGCTATTTGTCGATCGCAACGAGCTGGGCCAGCCCCAGGCCACCCTCTACGATGTCACCCTGCACGCCCAGGAGCCTTTGCCCGAAGCCTTCCATCCCCTGATTGAGTTTGGCATTTTGGCCAGTCGCCGCGACCCCTTTGACCCGATGGAAAAGGCGCTACAGCAGGTGGGGCAAGCCTACCTGGCCGCCACCGAACACCTCCATAGCGACTGGCAAATGCGCCAGGAATACCCCCTCTCGCGGGAGCTGCTGGCCATGTCCTGCGTGTGGGAGTCGCCCCAGGGGGAACTGACCGTGGCGGCCAAGGGAGCCCCGGAGGCGATCGCCGAACTCTGCCACTTTGACGGCGATCGGCGGCAGGCTCTCGCCACCCAAATTCAGGCTATGGCCGAGGAAGGGCTGCGGGTGTTGGGGGTGGCGCGGGGACGCAAGGCGGCGGGCCATCCCCGCACCCACGATGCGGTGCTGGATTCCCCCGACCAACTGCCCGATAGCCAGCACGCCTTTGAGTTCGAGTTTGTGGGGCTGGTGGGGCTGGCGGACCCGGTGCGGCCCACGGTGGCCCCTGCGATCGCCGAGTGCTACCGGGCCGGCATTCGCGTGATTATGATTACCGGCGATTACCCCGCCACCGCCTGCACCATCGCCAAGCAGATTGGCCTCACCCCCACCACCGAGGTGCTCACCGGCCCAGAGCTGGATCAGCTCAGTCCGGAACAGCTCCACAGCCGCATGGCCAGCGTCAATATCTTCGCCCGCGTGGTACCTGAGCAAAAGCTGCAAATCGTCAACGCTCTGAAGCAGCGGGGCGAAATTGTCGCCATGACCGGCGACGGCGTCAACGATGCCCCTGCCCTCAAGGCCGCCCACATCGGCATTGCCATGGGCGATCGCGGCACCGACGTAGCCCGCGAAGCGGCGGATCTGGTGCTGCTCGACGACGACTTTTCGGCCATTGTGGCTTCAGTGGCCCTGGGCCGCCGCATCTTCGACAACCTCAAAAAGGGCATGGCCTACACCCTGGCGGTGCACATCCCCATCGCTGGGATTTCACTGATTCCGGTGATTTTTCAGTGGCCCCTGGTGCTGATGCCCATTCACATCGCCTTTTTGCACCTGATCATTGACCCCGCCTGCACCATCGTCTTTGAGGCCGAACCCGCCGAGGCCGATGTCATGCAGCGTCCCCCCCGGCCCCCCAGGGAACCGCTGTTTAGCCGCCGCACCCTGCGCCTGGTGCTGCTCCAGGGGCTGAGCGTGCTGGTGGTGCTGGTGGCGGTGTTTGCGATCGCCTACTACCGGGGCCAGGGCGAGTTCGACGCCCGCACCCTGGCCTTTACCACGCTGATCATCGCCAACCTCAGCCTGATTGTGACCAACCGCTCCTGGTCGCGCCCGGCCCTGGCCCCCCTGAACGCCCCCAATCCGGCCCTCTGGTGGGTGCTGGGGGGCGGCGTCGTGTTTTTGGGGCTGATTCTCTACCTGCCGCTGCTGCAACACCTGTTTCGCTTCTCGACCCTGCACCCCATTGACCTGGCGATCTGTATCGCCGCGGGGGGGCTCAGTACCCTCTGGTTTGAACTGCTCAAGCTCCGGCCCCGCCAGCACAAGTACTCTGGGTAGCGCACCCCAGGGGTTCCCCTGCAAATATTAGGCACGCTTGCGATCGCATCCCAAAATCACCCAGGAGTATGGCATGTCCCTCGGTTCGCCCCAATCTTTACCACCTGATGTTCATCCGATTCCCAAGACCTGGCGACGTGTCTTCTGGATCGGGTTACTCCTGTACGCTATCAGTATTGTGCTGACGGCGCTGACGGCAAACCCGCACATGTTCCCAACGATGATTTTATTGGGAAATTTTCTGGTTCCCGTTACCTTTCTCACTTTTTTGTATGAGCGATCGCACCTCAGCGCCCTCACCTTTCCCCAGCTGCTGCTCTGCCTCTTTTATGGTGGCGTAATCGGAATTTTTACCGCAGGGTTTATCGAGCCTTTGCTGATGTCCCATGGCGCTACAAACTTTTTGGCGACCCCAACCTCACGCATTGGGTTTACCACCGCCCTTAAGGTCGGGTTGATTGAAGAGCTGGCTAAAATTCTAGCGGTTATTTTTGTGGCCCGAAGACTCCACCCCCGCTCCCAACTCAATGGGGTGCTAGTCGGTACTGCGGTCGGCATGGGTTTTGCCGCCTTAGAAAGTGCCGGGTATTCGTTCGCTATCTTCTTAGATGTGTTTGCAAAGGCTGGGGCTTCGCCCTTCACCCAGGAGACCCTGGCTATTTTTGTCACTGTGATGGCAACCGCCGTTCGCAGCCTTTTGACCCCTTTTGGCCATGCCGTATGGACAGCAATTTTGACAGCCGTTTTGTTTCGTGAAAGTACTTCCACCCGATTTCGCCTTACTGGACCACTGGTCGGGACGTATTTGGGGGTTGCCCTACTGCATGGCCTGTGGGATAACCTACCGGGTTTAATTCCCATACCCTTCGTCAATTTACTGCCGACGATAGGGGTGGCCCTAGCTGGCATTTTTATCCTCAAGAGGGTCTGGCGAAATTCGCTTCACCGCGCCAGCCTCTCGGCCTATTCGTGAGTTTGCCTCATCTCAGTCACAAAACGCTTTCTTTAACCCTTGGCTGCTGCGACAACGCCGCAATCCCAGAGATAATTTCTAGCGTTTCTTTGGTGATGGTGGATTGGCGCTGCTGCTGAAACTGAGTTAGCTCAACTAAATGGGTGCTGATTTTTGCTTTGCCAGGTGCATGGCGCTCAGGCGTTTAGAGGTTGCGCTGGTTAACGATTCGGCCCCAAGACCAATCCACCGCATTACGATCGAGAGAGTTGCTATGAGCGCTTTGACATGGGACTGCAACCACATTGCCACAGGCTGTTTCTATAACAGAGCCATTCGCCTCTAAAAGCTACCCCCATGAAAACCACAACCTTTCAACGGTGACTCAATTATGGATATTCCCATTGGGGCCAGGGTTGACTGTACCGATGGCCCGTGTGGCCAATCTAGCCACGTTTTGATTAACCCCATCTCTCAAACCATTACCCATGTGGTGGTTTATGACAGCCACTGGCTGAGTTCAACCAGCCGCATGGTGCCCTTCGAGCAAATTTTGGAGACCACGCCAGACACCATTCGTCTGGGTTGCAGCCGGGATGATGTGCACAAAATGGACGACTTTATCCAGCTCCACTCCTTGGAGAACGCCTTCTACGACGCCGATCGCGCTGCGATCAACCATCCGATGCTGGCTCACAGTTGGTGGCCAGGGGATTCTGAGGCTTACCTGCTGTGGCCCTACGTTACCCCCGATGAATCCTCGCTATATATATCGATGTCACAAGAACAAATTCCGCCTATTCCCGGTGATGACGGCCAATCGACCATGCCGTCTATCGCCAGGCCTGAAAAGAAGCAATGGCCGGCCCCTACATCGCAAACTCTAGCCTGGTGCGTAGGGTATTCTCAGCCAGAATAAACGGATGGCAACATCAAATGAGTCTATCCCTTTTTCCATTAGCCACCATGACCATTGCCAGTCCCAAAACGCCCCTGCGAGCCAATGTGAGCCGGGAAGAATATCAGCTGCTGCAAGATTTACGGCAGCGCAGTCCGGCCCAGCAACCCCTCCGTCCAAAACTCACGTTGGGCGATCGCATCTCTGACAAAGTCGCCGCAGTCATGGGGTCGTGGCCTTTCATTATCATTCAGAGCCTGTTGCTCGCCTGTTGGGTGAGTCTCAACGTCCTGGCATTGATCAAACACTGGGATCCCTATCCCTTCATCTTGCTTAACCTGATGCTGTCGTTTCAGGCTGCCTATGCGGCCCCCATCATCATGATGAGTCAGAACCGGCAAGCCTCCATCGATCGCCAGGATGCTCAACATGACTACGAAATCAACATGAAAGCAGAGCTAGAAATCGAGCTGCTGCACGACAAGATGAACCTCTTGCGGGAAGAAGAGATGGTCACCCTCCTGGCCATGCTGAGAGAGCAGCAACAACGACTACAGCAGTTGGAAGCCCTGCTGCAGCGACAGAGTTCAACAACGAACCCCGAAGCCGCCCCCCCTGCGTAGGGCTTAGCAACCCAGTTTTTTGGAACATTTGACATCGCGATGGCGCAGGATTGACATACCTCTCCTCTACCGTGAAAGCACAGTAAATGGTTAAACGAGTCAAGCTCAGAGAGGCTCCGCCAACGCTGAGCGAGGGTGAGGACTATTACCTCAGGCTAGGGAGCCGATATGACTGGGAGATGGAGGGGAATGACAAATTCTTATGACGTACTCCTCTGGTGGCTACTTGTTTACCTTTTATCTAGCTGAGATTGTCTGCATGGCCCTGTCCCTGAACTATCTGTACGAGTCCATCCAAGCCCATCGGGGCGTTGGTCGGGTATAGTCACGAGTGAAATTTGAGCGGAAATGCATTTTACATGCGATCGCGGGGATTGCCTTAAAGGTGATCTCCAACTCTCATCTTGTGGCCTAGTTGAGGTGACTATGAGAACTCCACTTTCATTTCCCCCTGTCTGTCATTTTGATGCTGGCGTCGGAAGTTCGTGGAGATGCTTCCAGCAGACTGTGCAGGCCGGTAAATCGTGCTGGGTGGCATAGGGCTCATGCACGGTATCGAGCCAGTGGAGAAAGCGCTCGAAGTTCTGGGTGATGGCGGCAGGGGGATCGTCCAATCGACCGAGCTGAAAATGGGGCGCATCATTTTCCACGGCGAAGGGGCAGGCATGAAACGTGCCATCGGTTTTGAGGACGGGGTAGCAGTGAGGACAGCGGTGGGCGTCTTTAGGCCGGGTGACTTCGCCTGTGAAGGGATCGACCCCGCGACCGGAATCCACGATATCAGCATGACCGATCGCGATCGCGCCAGGATTTGCCCGCTCGTGATCCTCCAGTTTCCGCAGGGACGACAACGGCATCTGAGGGGCACCATCTCCCGTCGCGATGGAGTAGTTCAACGAAGCTGTGGTTTTCCCCAGGGGATCAGAGGCCAGAATCGCCAGCAATCGCTCGGCTTGAATCCCGTTGGAATAGATTACGATAGCGCCCTGGAAACCCTGTTCCCGTATATAGGCGATCGCCCACATGACGTTTTCATGGTTGAGGGTCGGCTCCCCACCATAAAACTTGATCGCTCCCTGCTCATGCAGCATGACGGTACGCAACGTCGCATCCAGATGCTCGGCAGTATATTCGGTATACCAACCTTTGGGGGCTCCGAAGACAGTACAGAAGTCGCATTCCCGATTGCACTGGTTACCGGGATAAAGGTGAAGTTCCATCAGGCGTCCGTTTTCAATAACGCCTTTAGAGCGGGAGGTTCGTTCTTTAAAGACCATCGTGTCTATGTCTCTCTTTAAGGGCAACTCAGTTCTGTAAGCGCTGCAACTCGGCAGCTTTGCTTGGCGTCACAGGCCAACTTCCTATCCGGCAATTTCTTCCTCCCAGGTCTGCTCTAACTGGGTCGTATATTCTGCATTCACCACGGGCACCGTATCCTTGGAGAGTTCCTGGAGGGGAATGCCATACTCGGCTTCCACCTGGTCAAACTCTTGCTGCATTTCCGGAGACAACATGGAGCGGGTCAGCAACGGTGGGTCGCCCCAAACGGTAGGCTTGAACTTCTGAAGCTGACCTTCTGGGCTGGAGAGAATGTTGGCCAGGACCATGCCGCCAGCGGGATTGCTGGCGTTCACCGGAATTGCCGTGAAAGAAGGGTCATCCAGAGAAGCTCCGGGCATTGCAAACGCCTGAGTTGTTTCCGGAAACTGGCCGGTGGCAATGCCTTCGGCGATGCGGGCGGTGAAAGCGGGCATCATCCAGATTTCACCGTTGGAGAAAAGTTCTTGCAGGCGACTCTGGGTCGGGGGATAGGTCGAACCTTCGCGCCAGAGGTAAGGCTCCAATTCTTGCAGATATTCCCACACCTGAGGTGAGTTCTCGTTCCATAGGGCTTCGTCAAATTCCGCCCCGGAATATTGCTCGTAGCCGCCGGTAACCCCATATAAGACCGACAGCAGAAAGCGGCTTCCATCAAACTGGGGCGGGGCAACGTAGGTGAAACGACCCGGATTGGCTTTGGCCCAGGCCAGCAGCTCATCGAAATTGGTCGGGGGCGTCTGCACCCTCGCGCCGTCCATCGCCATGATGTAGAACGCCCCGGTATAGGGAGCGGAATAGCCTTCAATCGGGAGACCAAAGTCGTTGGCAACGGAGGGATTGCTGGCGTCGTAGTACTGCAAGGCTGGCAGCTTGTCGGCAAAGGGGCCGAACAGCAGATCTCCCTGTTTCATCGTGCGGAAGTTTTCGCCGTTGATCCAGATCAGGTCGATGCTGCCGTTGTCGGTCACCCCCGCCTGGACTTCCCCGACGACTTTGTTGACGGCTTCCACGGTGTCATTCAATGGAACGCGATTGAGGGTAACGCCGTATTGGGTCTGGAGCTGTTCGGCAACCCAGTTATCTGCGTAAGCGTTGACCTGGTCGCTCCCCCCCCACATGGCCCAGTTGACGGTGGTGCCACGGGCTAGCTCGACGACTTCGTCCCAGGTGGTGGCGGTGGGGTCGAGGC
>PYEQ01000219.1 GCA_003017785.1 filamentous cyanobacterium CCP5
CCTACTGTCAGGACAGTCCCTTGTCTTGGTTTGACTGGAGCCTGCGAGAAACCAACGCCGACCTGCTGCGCTTTACCCAGCGGATGATTGAGTTTCGCCAAACCCATCCTGTCTTCTACCGCCGTCACTGGTTCCAGGGGCGAGAAATCCACGGCTCTGGGGTCCACGACATTTGCTGGTACAACTCCGACGGCAGCGAGGTGACCGACGAAGAATGGCACGATAGCTCCGCGAAAGCGATCGGGATTTTTCTCAACGGAGCAGAGCTGCCCGATCCCGACCCCAAGGGCCAGCGCATCCTCGATGATGATTTTCTGCTGTTCTTTAATGCCCAGCCGGAAACCCAGGAGTTTGCGCCACCGGCTAACCTGGCCCCGGAGGGCTGGGAGCTGCTAATTGATACCAAAGATCCCCAGGGATTTGTCGAACCGGGAACGGTTTATTCCTTGGATCAGGAGATTCCCGTGGCGGCGCGATCGCTGATGGTGCTCCATCGCCCCCGCAAAGATCCTCTGGCTTAGGCTCGGTGGCCACTACCTATGACTACATCTATGCCGTAGTGCGGCAAATTCCCGCTGGCAAGGTAGCCACCTACGGTCAGGTGGCCGAACTGGCGGGCCTGATTGGCAAGCCCCGGGTGGTGGGCTATGCCCTCTATCGGGTCACGGAGGACATGGAGATTCCCTGGCAGCGGGTGATCAACGTTAAGGGGGAAGTGTCCCATTCGGCCCTGCGCCACGGAACGGATTATCTGCAGCGATCGCTCCTCGAAGCCGAGGGCATCGAGTTTGACGCCAATGGCAAAATCGACCTGGCCACCTATCGCTGGTACCCTCCGGAGGAACTGATTGCAGAAGCCCTAGGGCGGGTGACTCGATGAGGGACTGTGGCCGGTACCTATAGCTTTCACTCGGACCATTCGGGGCAATCCACCGTTAGCGACATCCCCCCAGACCTCTAACCCACCGATCGCAGAAAGCTAAACAGCTTCGTCAGAATGCCCTGTAGAGTTTCATTCTTGGCGTATTTCTGCTTCGTCAGCTGCAACGCGGCCTTGCTGTTCACCTCCGTCAGGGTCGGGTAGATGTGGATCATGTTTTTCAGGGCGTCCACCTTCAGCCCCTGGCTCATAGCCAGCACCACCTCACTGATTAACTCCCCCGCCGAAACTCCGACGATGTGAGCCCCCAGGATTTCGCCATTGCTGCGGGTGATGATTTTGGCGAAGCCGTGGCCAGCGGCCTCAGCTAAGGCGCGATCGACATGGTCAAACTCCTGCTTGAGCACATAGATATCATCGCCGTAGCGCTTGCGAGCCTGTTCTTCGGTCATGCCCACCCGGGCCAACTCCGGATCGGTAAACGTGGCCCAGGGAATCACGCTATAGTCAGCCTTTTTCAGGGGAATCAATAGGGCATTCTGCATCGCCACGGCCCCCTCATAGCCCGCCACATGGGTGAACTGATAGCCGCCAATAACGTCTCCGGCAGCGTAGATCCGAGGATTGCTGGTTTGCAGCTTGGCATTGACGGTGATGCCCTGCTTGCTGACCTCGACTCCAGCGGCCTCGAGGTTCAGGGATTTGACATTCGGGGTCCGACCGGTGGCCACCAAAATTTCATCCACCACGAAGGTTTCATCTCCAGCGGTGACGTGCTTTTTGCCGTCGATCACCTCTACCTTCTGGGCTCGGCTGTTGGTCAGCACCCGAATGCCCTCGGCCTCCATTTGGTGTTGGACTACCCTGGCTGCTTCCGGGTCTTCTTGATGGAGAATGGTGTCGCGGCTGGCAAAAATGGTCACCTCGCTGCCCAACCGAGCAAAGGCCTGGCCCAGTTCGCTACCGATCGGGCCAGCCCCAATCACAGCGAGGGCATCGGGCCGGTCTTTCATGGAGAATACCGTCTGATTGGTGAGATAGCCAGCGGCCTCAAGCCCGTCGATGGGGGGCAGGGCCGGACTTGAGCCAGTGGCAATAATGAAGCAGCGAGGCTTGAGCTGCCGACCGTTGACCTCAAAGGTGCGCCTGTCGATAAACTGCCCTTGGCCATAGATGACCTCGACCCCTAACGACTCAAACCGCTCCGTGGAATCATGCTCTTGGATAGTATCAATTACCCGGTGGACATGGCCAAGGGCTTCATGCAGATTAATGCCCTTGAGATCGCTGTAGATGCCGAAGCGATCGCCCCGCTTAACGTCGTAGGCGACTCGAGAGGCGTGGATTAGCGATTTGCTGGGAACACAGCCGTAGTGAAGGCAGTCGCCACCGAGGCGATCTTCCTTTTCCACTAGGGCCACCTTTGCCTTCAGCTGGGCGGCGGCGCTAGCGGCAACGAGACCGGCGGAACCACCGCCAATAACGACCAGGTCATAATCTGCAGCCACAAGGGTTCCCTCAATTTGATTGGTTATTTTGAGGGTAAAGGCGAAGTCTGAGGCTGCCCTGAGAAGGTACGGAGAATTTAACGAAACGACCGCTCGCCCGATCACGGGGTGGCCAGCAGATGCTCAGCCTCGGCAGCCCGCAGGGGTGGGGAGAAGAAAAACCCCTGCCCGTACTCGCACTGGAGGGGCTGCAGCAGATGGATGTGGTCTGGCAGTTCGACACCCTCCGCGGTTACATCCATGCCCAGGGCGTGGGCCAGGGCAATGATGGTGCGCACAATCTCGAAACTGTCAGAATCAGCATGCATGCAGCCGACAAAGGATTGATCAATTTTTAGATTGTCGATGGGAAATCGACTGAGGTAGCTCAGAGACGAGTAGCCCGTGCCAAAGTCATCGATACTAATTTGAATCTCCCGTTGACGAATGCGTTTGAGGGTGGCGATGGCTACATCGGTTTGCTGCATCAGCGTGCTTTCGGTGAGCTCTAACCTCAGGTGCTGACCCGATAGCTGGACAGTTTCCAAAACGTGATCAAGGGTGTCGAGCAGGGTAGAATCCCAAATTTGATGGCTAGTAATGTTGACACTCACCTTGAGGTTGCCATAGGCCCTGTAGCGCTCCTGCCACTGGCGAATCTGGCGGCAGGCCTGCTCCAACACCCATCTGCCCATGGATACAATCAGCCCAGTCTCTTCTGCGATGGGAATAAATTCGGTCGGGTTAATCAACCCTTCCTGGGGATGGTGCCAGCGTAGGAGAGCCTCAAATCCCAGCAGCCTATGGTCGCTTTTATCGCCTCCAGTCCCCCTGTCCCTGAGGGCGTATATGGGCTGGTAGTACACCTCAAATTCTGACCGCTCAAGGCTGATGCGCAGTTCGTTTTCTAGCTGAAGGCGTCGCATGGTCTGGGCATACATAGCCTGGTCAAACAGCTCATAGCCCGACTGGCGGGTTTCCTTAGCGCGGTACATGGCAATATCTGCATCTCGAAGCAGATCGCAGGCGTTGGTATAGGCTGCCGTAGCGACCACAATCCCGATGCTGGACCCGGTAAAAACCGTATTGCCGTTAATGGTGATGGGGTGTTTCAGCTCAGTTTGAATGGCTTTGACGCAGTTAATTACATCGGTGGTGCTGGCAATGTCATCGAGCAAAATCGTGAACTCGTCCCCCCCGAGGCGGGCTACGGTATCGCTGGCGCGAATGCACTGGAGTAGGCGGTTGGCGACTTCAACCAGCAGGCGATCGCCGGTCCCGTGCCCTAGGCTGTCGTTGACAATTTTGAACCGATCCAGGTCGATAAACAGAACTGCAAAGGTGTAGTCAGGATGGCGCTGTTTGCGGCGCAGGGCGCTCTCGATACGCTCGATGAACAGGGTACGATTAGGGAGTTGGGTCAGGGCATCGTGGAGAGCATCGTGGACTAGGCGCTGTTCTGCCCGCTTGCGATCGCTGATGTCAGAGATGATCCCTTCGATGCGCACAGCCACGGTATGGTCCGTAATCATCAAGCGGCTGCGGTTGCGCAACCAGCGAATCTCGCCGTCAGGGCAGACAATCCGGTATTCAATGTCAATCTCGCCACGGGTATGGATGGCCTGAATTGACTCTAAGACCTCATCGCGATCGCTGGGATGAATGATGTCAAACCACAAATCGCTATAGACTAAAAAATCCTGAAACGGACGCTGGTAGATCGTCGCCGCCGCCGGATTGAGGTACAGAATCTGAAAAGGGTGAATCGCCGCTGACCAAACAATGTCCTGGAGGGCATTCAAAATGCCTTCTAAGCGTTCTTCACTGGTTCTGAGCTGATGGTTGGCGCTCTGTAGCTGTAGCGTACGGTGTTGCACCCGCTGTTCTAATTCGCTGTTGAGTAAATCGAGCCGGCTACGGGCCGATTGCAGTTCGAGCTGATTTCTAACGCGGACCATGACCTCTTCGATCTGAAAGGGCTTAGTGATATAGTCAGCTCCTCCCATCTCAAAGGCTTTGACCTTATCGGCGGCAGCATCGAGAGCGCTGAGAAAGATGACTGGGATATCCCGCGTGACCGGATTACTTTTCAGCCGCTGGCAGACTTCATAGCCATCTAGGTCCGGCATACGAACATCCAGCAAAATCAGATTTGGCCGCTCTGCTTCCAGGGCCTTCAGGGCCATCAGCCCGCTCTTAGCACAGCGGATGTCGTAGCTACAGTTCGACAGAGCCGAAGCCAGAACCCGCAGGTTGTCCGGCGAGTCGTCCACTATCAGGATTTTTTTAGCCCTCGCAGCGGAGCCTAAACCAGCAGCAATGGGATTAGATAGGGTAATGGCTGGGTCACCAAGATTATGCATAGGTTGCTATAGCTCAGTCCCTAGGACTATCGAAAGAAATGAGATAGGAAATTCCATGGCGGGCAAGGGCGGGGCTACGAGGGCTGACTGGCGGGCGTCTTAGCGGCAACCTGGGCTAGGGCGCAAATCTGGTCAAAGTCGAAATTGTCAACTTTGCCCTGGAGTGTCTGCCGGGTACGGCTGTGCTCCTCAGGAATCTGGGCAAGCAAGCTAAGGGTCTCTTGGGCTTTGAGCTGAAGAGCTGCCTGGGATAGCTGATGGAGCCATGGCAAAGGCATCGTCGATAGGACCTGGGTCATGGTAGCCTCACTCTCGATTTCCTGATCAGCCATTGGAAGCTTGGCTAGGGGATCCTGGTAGCAGTAGCGAACCCCTAAATATTCGGCAATCTTGCTAAAGATAGTGGACTGCTCGAAGGGTTTGCGGACAAAGTCATCGCATCCGGCGGAGAGAACGATGGCCTTTTCTTCTTCTAACGTGCTGGCCGTGAGGGCGATAATCGCCGTTGACTGCCCCCGGAGCTGGGCTTTGATTTGCTGGGTAGCTTCGTAGCCATCCATGACCGGCATGCGCATATCCATCCAGATCAGATGGGGCTGCCAGTCCTGCCATACCCGAACGGCCTCCTGGCCATTGCTGGCTTCCCGAAGTTCAAAGCCGATGGGACCCAGCAGCTCGATCAGCAGTTTGCGGTTCACCTGTCGATCATCGACCACCAAAATTCGATAGGCGGGCTGTCCGGGTTCTAGACCTACCACCAGCTCATGGGAAGGCTGATTTGCAGTAATCAAGCGATCGCTGGGCTCCACCCAGACATCAAAGCTAAAGGTCGTTCCTTGTCCCTGCCGACTGCTAACGGTAAGCTTGCCCCCCATTAGTTCAACAAACTTTTGACTGATAGATAAGCCCAATCCCGTACCTTGATGGGACTGTCGTCCGGATTCTGTTTGCACAAAAGGTTGAAACAGAAGGGATAGTTCCCCTGGGGCGATGCCAATCCCCGTGTCCGCAACAACAAACTGCAAATGGACAGATGGGTCGGCCATAGATGAGTTGGGCGGCTCCCCTGAGGGTAGTCGAGACACAGACAGAGAAACGCACCCAGCCTCGGTGAACTTAATGGCGTTGTTTAACAGGTTGATTAAGGTCTGACGCAGCTTACGACAGTCCCCAGTAATAAACTGGGGCACATCTGGCTGAGTTTCAAAGTCGAGCCGGATGCCCTTGGATTCTGCCTTCAAATGGAGCATGTCCTCCAGGCTATCCAGGGTGTACAGCAAATCAAAAGGGGCCGAATTAAGCTCAACATGGTCGGCTTCAATTTTTGACATATCGAGCACATCGTTAATCAGAGCCAGGAGGTGTTCGCCGCTGCGGTTGATGATGCTGACTTTTTCGTGCTGTTGAGGGGTCAGCGTGCGATCGCGCCCCAGCACCTGGGCAAAGCCAAGAATGGCATTTAACGGCGTTCGTAGTTCGTGGCTCATGGTGGCTAAGAAAGCGCTCTTGGCCCGATTGGCACCGTCTGCAGCTTCCCTAGCGGTTTCGGCAGCCTGTTTCGCCTGCTTGAGCTCGGCCGTGCGCTGATGTAGCTGCTGCAGGCTCCAATTGATCGTATCGGCCAGCTGGGACAGCACATCCTGGCCGGGCAGGGATATCTGGGCAGGGGCTTCGGTGGCCTGACTAATACCGCTAATCTGCTGGCTGAGGGCATCGAGCCGAGCCGTAACCAGGTAGCGCAGCAGTAGTAAAAACAGGAGACAGCCTCCCATGCCCACCAGCAGCGAAGACCCTAGAAAATATGCGAGGCTGGCCCGACCCTTGCTGTAGATATCGCGCTTGCCTACGCTTTTCAAGACCACACCTGCATTGCCGGTAATGTCGGGGATCAACGCATAGAGAGCGATTTGGTCTGGGCCGAGGGCCTTCACCGCGATCGCATTATCGGCCTGATCGAGCGTCGGCAATATATCTTCCGTATCTGCTGGTAGGTTCCCATCGCCATATATAAAAGATTCAATCGGCAGTCGCGTGGTTTCAGAGAGGGAGGCAACTTCTGCCTGATCGAAATACCGAGCCATGATAAACGTGCCCTGGGCAGGCCCTTCATTGGCGCTGGTTAGAATGGCGTGGCTAGCCACCATCAGAGCCATGCCATTGAGGTTGACAAAACCAGAGAGTCCAGGAGATTTGGGGGGGTGATTCAGGAGCTGAGGATGCTGCTGCAGAGCTCTGACCAGCTCTGGGGCAATCTCAGCTTCGGTTTCCGTCTCAAAGTCAAAGGTTTTACCAAAAACTAGTCTGTGGTCCCCATCAAAAATCGCTATCAGATTGAGCGATAGAGATACAAAGGTATCCTCGGTCAAGTTCGACTCCAGATAGGCGATATCTCTAGTTTGGGTAAATTCGTATGAGTCATCCCACACTGCCCAATCCCGCACTAGGGCATACATATTTTCTTGTTCTCGCGAAAAGGCCCGCTCCATGCGAGCCGCATTGGTTTCTGCCTGCTTGATTTCGAGATCGCCATAGCCCCGCAAGATAATTAGACGGGCTAGGCAGAGTTGACCAGCGAACAAGATTAAAAATGTTCCTCCAACGGCAGTCAGCACCTTAGTTTGGAGCTGGCGCATGGGCCACCATCGCAGATTTCTAACCATGGTGATCGAGAGACTCTTGGGTCTGGCAGTTTTGAGGGAGATATCAG
>PYEQ01000220.1 GCA_003017785.1 filamentous cyanobacterium CCP5
CGGAATACCACTTGCCCAAGCCGCAACTCCCAGTGAATTTATGAGCCAGATTAGCCGCCAGGTTGGTGGCTTTTTACCCAGCCTCGTCGGTGCGATCGCCATTCTGGTGATTGGCTGGCTGATTGCAGTGGTGGCTGCTTCGGTGGTGAAAGGCGTTCTCAAACGGACCCGGTTAGATGATCGAATTGCCAACTGGTTTCTAGGACAGAGTCCCGAGCAAGATGTTCCCATTGAGGAATGGTCTGCCACCGCTGTCTTCTGGCTTATTTTCATCTTCGTAATTGTTGCGTTTCTCAGAGCCCTCAATTTAGAAGTAGTCTCTGAGCCGCTCAACGGTTTCCTCGAAACTATTTTTGCCTACCTGCCTCGCATTGGCGGCGCAGCTTTGCTGCTGGGGATTGCCTGGGTAATTGCAACCCTGGTCAAGCTGCTTGTGACGAGAGGCTTGGCTCGGTTCAATCTTGATGACCAGCTAGTTAGTCAAGCAGGCACTAGCAGCCCCATTGCCGTCAATGAAACCCTCGGCAATGTGCTCTACTGGTTCATCTTTCTGCTGTTTTTGCCGCTGATCCTCAGCGCCTTAGATCTCCAGGGCCTGTTACAACCGGTCAATGACCTGATCGATCAGTTCCTCTCAGCCATTCCCCAAATCCTCACAGCTGGCATTGTTTTGGCCATTGGCTGGCTGATTGCCAGAATTGTTCGAGGCATCGTCACCAATTTGCTGAGTGCCATGGGGGCTGATCAGCTGGGCGCTCGAGTGGGTTTAGCACCCGCTGGTGATGAAGGGATTTCCCTATCGAGCCTGACGGGGACCGTCGTCTTTGTGCTGATTTTGCTACCAACCGTGATCGCCGCTCTCAATGAGCTTGATATTCAGGCGATTTCGGCTCCTGCCGTGCAGATGTTAGAAGACATTCTGGTAGCCGTCCCTCAAATCTTGATGGCGGGTCTGGTCATTGTCGTCTTCTATTTTGTCGGCAAGTTTGTTGCTGATCTAGTCGTTGGTATTCTGCAAAGCCTCGGATTTGATAGCGTTCTGAGAGTTCTAGGACTGCCTGATATTACGGCTCCCAGCGTTCAGGCAACCCCTGCTCTAGATGCAGAAGGCCGCCCGGTGACTACCGTCCAGTCTCCTGGTAAGACGCCTTCTGAAATCGTCGGCATCATCGTGCTGGTGGGTATCGTGCTCTTTGGCGTGATTACAGCCACTGAAATTTTGCAGTTCGCCCAGCTGACGGTAATTGTTCAGGCCATCTTGCGCATTAGCGCCCGCGTGCTCAGCGGCATCATTGTATTTGCCATTGGCCTATACCTTGCCAATTTGGCATTTCGAGTGGTGAGTGCGATGGGTGGCGGTCAGGCTAATATCCTGGCCCAAACAGCGCGGATTTCTATCGTTGCCCTTGTGGGTGCCATGGCCCTGCAGCAAATGGGTGTTGCGACCAACATTGTCAACCTGGCCTTTGGTCTATTGCTGGGAGCGATTTCGGTCGCCGTGGCGATTATGTTTGGCCTTGGTGGTCGAGAGGTTGCTGGCGATTTGCTGCGGGAATGGGTGGCTGCCTTTAAGCAGCGCCGTTAGGTCTGCGCTGGCATAGCGCCTGGTTCCCCATTTGAGATAGTTAACGTTGATGTCCGCAGAGGGTCCATTAAGTCCTCTGCGGACTTTTTTGAAGAGCCTTTTTTGAGAGAACTATGGCAATTGAGTCAGTGCCTTGGCTGATTGTGCGTTGGATAGGCTCGTAGTTCTGGGCATTGCAGCCGTTGCATAGGGCCTTACCTGCCCGACCAGTGCAACTATATTGTCCTGGTAGATCGGCGTCACCTCCTAGGACCGCTTCTGCTAGAAATGGCTTAGCGAGATATACTTATTAACTCTTGGCCCCTGGCTTGGATGCATTCCAGGCTATTAGGAGAGCCGCCAAGAACATAGAGTATTAGCGCAGTCCCCGAACCGTCAACCACCAATTCAAGGAAGCCGATGCACAGTGACGAATGGGCTCAGTACATCGAAGCTACTGAGGGAATATCGAAACCGTGGTTGTTACTGCAGTGGCGGCTGCAAAAACTGCAGGAGCGCAGCGATCGCATGGCCCCAGAAGATTACGCCACTGCGATCGCCGAGCTACATCAGGAACTGATGGCTTTAGGAGAATGGTGGGTAGGTCGGGAAGCCGAGGTATTTGGACTAAGGAACGACGCCAATGACAGCCGTTGAGTCATCCCCTCCTAGCCCTAACTTGAGGGATTCTGCCTATTACCTGAGTCGGGAACTGAGCTGGTTAGAATTCAACCGGCGGGTTTTGCATGAAGCCCTAGACGATCGCGTGCCATTGTTGGAGCGGCTGAAGTTTTTAGCGATTTTCAGTGCCAACCTGGACGAATATTTTATGGTGCGGGTGGCCGGCCTCAAGCAGCAAATTGAGGTTGGCGTTAGCCGCGTCGCTGCTGACGGCCTTTCTCCAGAAGAGCATCTCAAGGGGATTGGATCTGCCCTACGGCCCTTGGTGTCCCAGCAGCATAGGGCATTTATGGAAGTTCTGCGACCCCAGATGGGCGAAGCCGGTATCCATCTGCTTGACTACGACGACCTCACCCCAGACCAGCAGACCTATCTTGAGCATTATTTTGAAGAACAGCTATTCCCGGTGCTCACCCCCCTAGCCGTGGATCCAGGTCATCCGTTCCCCTATATTTCTAATCTCAGCCTCAATCTAGCTGTTGTCGTGCGAGACCCCAAAGCAGAACGAGAGCATTTCGCCCGCATCAAAGTGCCCAAGGTGCTGCCTCGATTTGTGCCGCTGCCTACCGTCTCCGGGCAAACCCTAGCCGATAAACGGAGCCTAGAAGAAGAGCGTCAGTGGATGCGGGTTCCCCTAGAGCAGGTGATTGCTCACAACTTGAGATTTTTGTTCCCGGGTATGGAAATTCAGGCCCATTACTTCTTTCGGATAACCCGTAACGCCGACTTGAGCGTCGAAGAAGATGAAGCCGACGACCTGATGTTAGCGATCGAGCAGGGACTGCGGCAACGACGCCTGGGAGGATCTGCGGTCCGCCTCGAAATTCAGAAAGATGCTCCCCTGCCCATACGTACTATGCTCACCCAGGAAATGGGGCTGACCGACGACGATATTTACGATGTCTCTGGTTTGCTGGGATTAGGGGATCTGACCACCTTCTTGTCCCTGCCTCTGCCGGAGCTCAAAGACCCGCCCTGGACGCCAGTTGTGCCCCCAGTTTTAGAAGCCTTGGGGCGACCCACCATCTCCGAGTCCGATCCAGAACTAGAGAATGCTGAAGACCTCTTCAGCCTCTTGCGTCGTCAAGATCATCTGCTGCATCATCCCTACCATTCCTTTACGGCTACCGTTCAGCGATTTATCACCCAGGCCGCCCACGATCCTGGAGTGCTGGCGATCAAGATGACTCTTTACCGCACCTCAGGAGATTCACCAATTGTGAATGCGCTGATTTCAGCGGCGGAGAATGGTAAGCAAGTCGTAGTGCTGGTGGAGATCAAGGCTCGTTTCGACGAAGAAAATAATATTCACTGGGCCCGTAAGCTCGAAAAAGCCGGGGTGCACGTGGTGTACGGCCTGGTTGGGCTGAAAACCCATACCAAAGTAGTTCTGGTGGTGCGTCAAGAGCAACATCAAATTCGTCGCTATTTTCACATTGGTACCGGTAACTACAATCCCAAAACCGCCCGGCTCTATACCGACCTGGGATTGCTCAGTGCCCGACCGGATGTGGGCGCCGACCTGACGGATTTATTCAACTTTTTAACCGGCTTTTCTCGACAGCAGCAGTATCGCAAGCTGCTGGTGGCACCGGTGAGCTTGCGGCAGCACATGACTGCGCTAATCCATCGTGAAACGGAGCAGGCTCGCCTGGGCAAACCAGCCCAAATCATCGCCAAGATGAACTCCCTGGTGGATGTGGATATCATTGCTGACCTCTACGCCGCCTCCCAAGCTGGTGTCCGAGTCGATTTAATCGTGCGGGGTATCTGCTGTCTGCGGCCAGGGATGCCTGGCATTAGTGAGAATATTCGGGTTATCAGCATCATTGGGCGATTTTTGGAGCATTCCCGCATCTTTTACTTTGAAAACGGTGGTGACGAGGCCTTTTTGATTGGTAGCGCCGACTGGATGCCTCGCAACCTCGATCGCCGGGTCGAGGCGGTGGTGCCGGTCGAGGACGATCGCATCCGCAAAGAGCTACGGGAAATTTTAGCTATTTCCCTAGCCGATAACCGTCAGGCCTGGGAGATGCAGCCCGATGGTAGCTATCGCCAGCGGCGCTCAAAATCGGACGAAGCAGAGTGTAATTCTCAAACTATCCTGATGCAGCGCGCCCTCAAAGAGAAGTCCTAGGCCTGTCGCTGGGCGGTCTGGCGAAATAGGCCCGCGAGGGCACCCAAAAGTAGCAGCCCCAGTAGCCCGGCCAGGGGATTTTGCTGGAGGCCAGTCACCCAGGCTGGCACTGAGCCCGTTACCTCAGCCAAACTACCAACGCTAACCAGGTAGTAACCTCCTACAAGTCCCCCATGGAGACCCATGGGCCAGCCCAAAGTGGTGACCCGGTTGATTTTATTGTCTGGAACCGGGGTGCGGCGAGCCCAAACCAGCAGCATGCCTAGCAGTAACAGCCCGAGAAATTGAGGCAGGGTGGCTAAAATGGCCGGCAATGGCTTGATGAAGTGAACCACCGCAAATAGCAGGCTATCGCCCCACAGGGCCAGGGATGCAGAATAACCCTGTTCTAATTCAAACAGCACCCAGCCCCGAAATAGCAACTCTTCAGCCAGGCCGACCAAGGTCCCCACTAGGACTGCTTCTAGTACCAGGCGGAGCGGATCGACGGTGGGCGACTTCAGGATTGCCCAGCCGGCGACGGCCTGAATCAGTATTAGCAAGCCAACGCTGGTGAGGCCGAGGGCAAATCCTCCCAAATGGGTTGTGGCTAGGCCGCGGTAGTGGGTGATTCCCAGTGCCTGCCAGGGATAGGTGAGCCCATGCACATGGCGGCCCCACCAAGGCCAAATCCCCAAAAATAGAAGGTATAACAGCCCAGTAGCGATCGCTCCACCTAGGTCGAGACGCCCCGAATTCGCTAACCAGTAGAAAGGAGCCGCGATCGGCAACCACGTCAAACCCAATATCCCTAAGAAAATTGCCATCCTAAGGACTGGAGTTAACCGGCTGAGACGCCTTAATTGAACCACTTAGCCTACTCGTCAGGCTCAATGCTGCTGGTTAAGCCCTTACTCTGAAGGCCCTCACAGTAAAATTCTGCATGTTCAAGAGCACAGGTAATTACCAGAGCTACTCCCGCACTATGGGCCTGCATCATAATGTCTACTGCTTGGGGAGGCGTCAGGCTGGGTACAACCTGGACTAGACACTCCACAACATACTCCATAGGGTTGAAGTCATCATTGTGCAGTAACACCCGGTAGCGTGGAGCCGGTTTGCGAATGGTAGATGTTGAACTGCGCTCAATCGTTTCAACCGACACGACAATTTCCCTTCCTTAGCTGCGGTGAGTCAATGGTGAGTGGACCTCTAGATAATGGCCCCATAAGCGAAAATTAACAAAGATTTAGCGAGGGCAAAAGCTGACATACCTACTGATTCGATGTTCTATCAGATAGAATCCGCCAGGCCAGCTGCCTTCAAGGATCCAACCTACACACAGTATTTTAGCGATTCTGGAAAGCCTTGACCCCTGGCTAAAATAGGTTTAATCGGATGAGCAATCTACTCAGGAGCGCTATGAGCGATTTCACGCCCGGTCAGATCGTTTACCTGGAGCACCAAGGCGATCGCCTTTACGGCGAGATCATTCAAGTCGTACGCCAACGGCAGATGATCTGGCTGCGTCCGCTGGTCATAACTATTCCTAAGGATCCCCAGTCAGAACGAGTTGATCTATCCGATACAGCTGATCTGCTGTGGCCTATGCATCGACTTCGGGCAGCCCTAGACGTCGACGCGCTGCCCATATTAGCCGACCTACCAGCCAAACGGCTCAGCTCCACAGCTGAGCCTGGCGATCGCCGTCTCAGGACAAAGCAACTCAGCCAGTTTATCGAAAGAGCCTGGCGGGGATAACCCTCTGTTTGTTGACCAGGGCGAGGAGTGGATCAGCCCATGGACGGTTTGCTAAGGCAGTCTGTCCTAGCCCCAACCGATTTTAATCGCTGCGGTTAAAGGCTAGGCACCAGCTTGATTCTGCCGGCATCCATCTCTGCCATCAATAGCTCTAGGGCCTCCCAATCTGACTCAGGCAGGTAGCCCAGCCGACTGAGTTCGGTGTTGATCCCGTATTCAATATCTGGCGTAAGTTTACGGATGTGAAGGGCCCTTTGGACCAAGAGCCGAATTTGATTAGAAGATCGCATAGTAAGGAGGCGCTTAAAGCAGAAGTTTCGATAGTTACATTTTCTACAAATCAGCGCCCTATGAGGGTGACCTACTAGGTAGATTTCCAGTGATTCTCAATGCTAATTTTTGTGATTAAAATCACTAAAATTAGCGAAATATACCGTTATGTTCAGTGTAATCACTTACTTGAAACTTTAAATCAGTCTAGCCCAGGTCAAGATTCGGCGAATCAGCTGGAACTACTGTGGGCAGTATTAGTTCATTGACCTTAAGCTCGAATGCATCAAGTCCAGGTTTAAAACTTTTACCAGTGATTCTTTCAGGAGCATGAATGTTATGCGAAGCTACCTAAGTGCCATGCCCGTTCTGCAGCCATCTGGCTCCCTGAATGCCTCCAATGCAGGTGATTTTCAAGCCCAGATGGTTGCTCAGCTAGAGATTCAGTCGACTAAGGGGCTCGTTGTTGACCTGAGTAATTTAGAGTCCCTAGACAGTGCTGGCCTGATTGCTTTTATCTCTGCTTTAAAGACTGCGCGCTATTTAAACAAACGGTTCTGCCTGGTGGCTGTTCCTCCCTCCATTCAAATTTTGTTTGAATTGACCCAGCTGGACAATGCCTTTGACCTCGTCGAGGATGCTCTTCCTATGGCGACGGCAGCCTGACTATTGAGTAGGGGACGTTACAGACCTACTGCCAGGGCTGCTGGCTCACCTCAGAATTTAGCTCCTAAATCAACCCCCGCCTGGGGGTTTTGTTTTTAAGCTAAGCAATATTTTGGGTCCTGCTAGGGATAGGACGGGAGATTTCGTCCCTATCCGCCGAGCCGGTTTGATTCCGAGAACCTTTCTCGGTAGGATGCAATGTGCAACCGGTTGTTGTTGGTCAACCGGCTGCTAGTGTTTCCCCAACTCTGAGTGGCTGTGCGAAAAATTGTTATTGCTGGTAACTGGAAGATGTATAAGACCCAGGCCTGTCTCTTATACACATCT
>PYEQ01000221.1 GCA_003017785.1 filamentous cyanobacterium CCP5
AGGTCGGCACGCGCTTCGGGTCGAGTTCGACGTCGAACGCCGACAGGTCGAGGCTGACCGGCTCGATGACTTCGACTTTGCCGCGCCGGTCGCGGTAGCGCGGCACGACGTCGACGTCGCGGCTCGAACCCTTGCCGCCGCCGCCTTTGCCGCCGCCAACGCCGCCATCGTCATTCGCCAGAGCGACCTCACCGCCGCTAAGCTCCAAGACAAGGTGCTGAGCTTGCTGAATAGTCCTGGCCGTTTGCAGGAAATGGGCATTGCCGCCGGGCAGCAGGCGATCGCCGACAGTGCTGATCAGCTAGCGGATTTGATTCATAAGGTGATAACTGCGGAGGTTTAGGAGGGTTAGGGAATAGGGAATAGGAAACAGGGAACAGACGGTGACTATCTTGAGCCTGTTTCCGGCTTCCCATTTCTACTCTCTAAAATTCTCTGCTTTTTACTCCTTGCTCCTCACTCCTTGCTCCCTATTCCCTCCATTCCCTAATTCCCCAATGCCTCCCGCAACAGCTCCCGATGGAGCAAAGCCCGGTCTATGCGCGATCGAATCTGATCAGGGCTGGGCGGATCGCCGTTAACGAAATAGTCGAGCCAGGCCCTGGTCATGGCTTCGGGGCTGTCCGGCCAGGGCTGGGCCGGGGCCTGGGGCAGTGAGGTCAAATCCCAGCCGGGCAGATCTAAGTCCGCCATTAAGTAGGTCACTTTGGGATCGTAGCTGAGGGCGAAGCAGCGGCAGCCCTCGGCAGCTGACATGATCAGGGCGTGGAGCCGCATGGCAATGGTCATTTCGACGCCGCGAAAAATTCCCTTGAGTCGACGCGGGTCAGCCTCTATCAGAATCTGGTTGGGCCCCTTGAGATAGGTCTGAATGGTTTGGGCTACGGCCAGGTCTGCCTGGGGCTGAAACGGCACCAGCAGCACGCAGGTACCCGTTGCCGTCTGGAAGGCCGCGATCGCCCGGGCAAACTGGTCGATGCGCTGGGGAGTAAAGGAGGCATGGCCCCTAACGGCCACCGCAATTCGAGGGGCCGGTAGTTCCCAGAGGCCAGGAACAGGCTTGGAATCAAGGGCCCAGACGGGGTCAGGGGCCTGCCAGCAGGGCAGCTGCCAGTTAGCCAGCAGCTCCACAGAATGACTATCCCGGACGCTGATGGCGGCGGTGCCCTGGAGGGTGCGGCGGGCGACAAAGCGAGTCAAAGGACGACGAAGGGGGCCAATGCCCTGGGCCCAGGCGATGGTTTTCAGTCCTAGGGCTTGGGCTAAACCCATCAGGCCGCCGTAGTAAAGGGGATTCTGCCAGCTGGTGCTATCCTGCATCAGGCTGCCGCCGCCCCAGATAAACGCCTGGGCAGACTGCAGCGATCGCACCACCGCAAACGCCTGCTTCCGGGGCACCGCTTCGACCCCATATTGTTGAGCCGTGGCGATCGGATCTCCGGAGAGGACGATGGGGGTTATGTGGGACGGCAGCATTTGTAGCAGGGAGGCCAGCAGGGCCTCATCACCGCCATTGCCCATGCCGTAATAGCCACAAAGTACTGCCCGCATCGCCCCTTCCCTGGAGTTGTGTTGTATATACCTTAGGGGATGGGGGAGCCTTCAAGAGAAGGTTTAGACTTCCTTATCAGCAGTTGGTTGAGGGGATCACCGCTTAAAACCTATGCTCAGATTTCAACTTGCTTCGGAGGTCACCCTAAACGCTGACCTGCTCCAACTCGGCAGCCAAGGCCCCTCCGTGCAGCAGCTTCAGGCCCGGCTCATGCAGCTAGGCTACTATGACGGCCCTGTCGATGGTTTCTTTGGTCCCGCCACCCAGTCGGCGGTGAGAGCCTTTCAATCCGACCAGGCATTGGAGGCCAACGGCATTGTTAGGGACCAAACCTGGGCCGAACTGATCGTCGCTACCACGCCTCAGCAGGCCCTGGAGCTAGAAATCATCCCGATTCCCAGGCTGTCTGAAGTCAACCTGCTACGAACCACGTCCCCACCGTCTTCGGTATGGCTGATAATTATGCCTTTGATTCCGCTGATGGGTGGGCTTATAGCCTATGCCAAGCAGCTTTTGAAGTCCCGCCGTTAGTGAAGCAGCGATCGCTGATGCTCCACAGGCTGGACTGGAAGAAGCGAAGGGAGCGCTCTCCTTACTTGAGCTCCACGGAAAGAACCAAGCTCAAGACTCTTTCGGTCGACCGAGCTAATCTGTCCGAGATGGCAGCAAAGGCTGGATTGCCTGCATAAAAGCTGGAATGCTCACCTGCAAGGTTTGCCATACCCGTTGAATATTAACCCCATCATAGTCGTGGATCAGCTTATCTCTCATGCCAGCAATAGCCGACCACGGAATATCAGGATGCTGCTGTCGCAGTTCTACTGAAAGTCGTTTGACAGCTTCTCCGACAATAGCGATTTGATAGAGCACCGCTGACTGAGTTTTGACATCTTCAGCAAATTCACGTTCGCTGAGTTCGCAGACAAATCCGGTGGCTAGCTGAGCAGCCCAGTAAGCATCGAGCAGTGAGGCGCTATCCCGCGAGTTCATGGGAGTCAGAGTAAATGACTTGGGCGGTGCTGAGAATTTCTTGACGCCGAATCCAGTTATCGCTGGTTTCGATGACTTGTTTCTCAATCAGGTCAACGGGACGATTAAAAATAGCCTCTAGCTGCTGCTGCATGGTGATTAAATCGAGTAAATCCCAAGGAGTATTTGGGGCAAAGACAACGAGAATGTCGATGTCGCTATCAGTATGAAAGTCGCTTCGTAGGACAGAGCCAAACAGTAATAGTTCTGTTATTTGCCAACGACGGCAAAAGTCCTCGATTTTAGCTTTGGGTAAGTAAATATCGTTAGACATCATAAGTCTTCGTCCCAAAGTGTCAACATTCAATTTTCAATAGATTCCCAGACTTGCTTAGACACGCGTATGGCTGAGTCTTTGCACTTTAAGATGAATTGATTTGCCTTAAGATAATGACTGAAGCTGAGACATTCTTCGTTTGAAAGTGTTGCTGTGTCAAAATTCAGATCTGATTCTTGCAACCAAGGTTGATGAAGTCTGAAAATGAATTCACTGCAGACTTTAGCTGTTTTACTAGCATCTTTAACCCGCCTTTCGAGAGCCTCAAACCGTATAGCCAAATCGGGAAAATTGATTGTCCCAGAAATGCGCATTTGATAAGGTTCTTGAGCAAGAGTGGGATCGAAGACGAGATCGACAACGAGAACTATAGCATGGTCGTGAATGAGTCCGCTTGCGCGGTCGCGATCGCGGTATCGTGTTCGATCAAGCAAGATCGCGGCTACTCGCTCAGCGGCAAGTTTGTAATTGCTTTTTGAGCTTGCTGCGGCTTCATTGGCCCAGCTAATCAAAGCTCTTAGCTTGGGCATATCTAGGTATGTTTGAGTGATTGTCTGCATCTTTAGCAGATAGCCATCAGCGTTTCTTAGCAGCCCTGGAATTAGCAGGAAAACTTCCCGCCAGCGATCTTCCAAGAGGTATTTTTTGAGCAGTTCAGAGGTTAAGGATGTATCTTGACTGATGTACTGAGCAGTTAAATATTCCTGTAGGGTCAGGTGCGAAAACGAATAAACATCCTCTGCCCGCTCCGCGAAAATTCCCTGCTGTTCAGCAATAGCATCGAGAATATCTTTTCCCGGCAGGGCCGGCTTGTCCGCCGTGCCTTCAATAAAATCGTTAATCTGGTCGGTCAGCACTTGCCGAGTGAAAATCTGAGCTAGTTCCTTGGCGACGCTGTTGCGTTGGTCGTTTAGCTGTTCCCAACACCGCTCCGCTGTACTGCTTTCTTTGTCGAGTTCCGTCTGAAACCAGTTGTGGGTAAACGCCTCGATCGGCTCATCGTCAAAATCCGCTAGCTCTACGTTAGTAAATCTCCGAAAATCGCTGCGGTGGGCTGCAGTGCGACAGGAGGTGATAAAGCGGGTTTGGTCGTAGCGGGTGACGAAGTCCTGGATAGCTTCAATGGCTGGATTGAAAATATCTTTCGGGACTTTATCCAGCCCATCCAGCAATACCAGCAAATTTCCCTGCTCTAACGCTTTTGCCGCGTATTCCGGCGTTTCAGGAAAGCCAAAGTTAGCCAGTTCCTTTGCTACCGCCCCCAGCAGGTCGATCTGGGTGGGGTTAAACCGCTTCAGCTCCAAAAGCACCGGAATGCACTGAAACATAAAGCTGTTCTCGGCCTGATCTTGAAACGCTGCCAGCCCTAGCCGCCTTAGAAAAGTAGACTTTCCGGCTCCTGGCTGTCCCAGTACTGTCAGTTTGGGGTGGGCGTTGACCACACCCGTGCCGTCTTGGGGAGTTCGTTCTTGCGTCGTAAATCCTCTGACGGACTTGCCTCGATAGACTTCCTCCAATGCTTCTACCGACTCAAATCGCCGAATGCTGAGAGCGTCTAGAAATTTGACCTTCGTGTAAACCTGCTCTAGCGGATAGTCCTGCTTCATTCCCAATATCCGCACGGAGCCGTAGCGCTGGCGATACTTGGCTTCGTAGCGTTCTAGGGCTGCTTTTGCCTGCCGCTTGTCTTTAATCATTTCAACGAATGCCCCGCCCACCTTCGTTGCCACATCCAACACTATGCCCGTGAGTCCGCATCCAACAGGGTCTTCGAAAACTCCTAAAGGACTAGTGGTATTTGTCATGGGGCTTACTGACGAGTCTTTAGCTAATCTTAGCCAGATTCACCGAACCGAATAATCCACTGGTCTACTTCCGCCTGAGAATAAACAATGAACGCGCTACCCTTGATAAGGCCAATTTTTCATCAGGCTCAGTGCCCGAATTGCCATGAAGCGTCGTGAGTTTACATCCCATCTTTGGGGGTTAGGAGCCGTTGCTTTGAGCGGGGCGATGGCTGGTTTCCTAGCCCCCGCTGCCAGAGCCGCCACCATTACCGAATCGGCCAAAGTTGCCCAGCTTACTGTCTTCCGCAGCCCCAGCTGCAACTGCTGCGGCCGCTGGATTGAGCACATGGAAGCTGCAGGCTTTCAGGTCGAAGACAACCTGACTGACGACATCAACGCCATCAAAGCCCAGTATGGAGTGCCTGAGGATTTGGCCTCTTGCCACACCGCGATCGCCGATGGTTACGTCATCGAAGGCCATGTGCCTGCCGCCGACGTGGAGCGGATGCTGGCGGAACAGCCCGATATTTTGGGCATCGCCGCCCCTGGAATGCCGATGGGCTCACCAGGCATGGAGGTGGACGACCGCGCTGACGCCTATACGGTTATGGCCTTCAAAACGGACGGTTCCACGGCCCCATTCGCTGCGCATACTGAATGAAAACTATTCGCCGTACCAGGCTTGTCGCCACTGCTGCATCTGGTCGATTTCCCGCTGCTGAGCCGCGAGAATCTCCTGGGCAAGCTGCTTGACTTCATCTCGCTGGGAATTTTGCAGGGCGGATTCAGCCATCGCGATCGCCCCCTGGTGGTGCAAAATCATGCCATCGATGAACCGCAGATCAAAGGCTTCATCCTGGGGGCCCAGATCCATCATGGCGCTATGGTCTGTCTGTCCGGCAGGCATGGAATGGGACGCCGTATCGTGATGGTCCGGCATCCCGCTACAGCCCGCCAGAGTTCCAGGCACAGCCACCATGCCGCCAATCAACAACCACGAAGAAACCAATCGTTTTAGGGCCATGTAAGAGCCGACATCCTTGGATAAAAAAGACTTAAGGGATAGGAGATTCCACCAGGCGTCACAGAGCTATCCGCAAGAATCCCTGTCCAGCTATCTATTATGAAGCGTCTTTCATAGACCTGGAGTAGTGCCCTCAAACAGGGCCGCAAAATCAGAGGTGACCTTAGCCGAGACATCCTCAGGTTTAGAAATTACGTCGAAGCCTTTATTGCGGGCCGCAGGCTGCTGCAATGCCTGCACCACCAGTTCAGCTACGTCTGCCCGGGGCAGGGAGGTGGGCACCCCGTCGGGGGGATGCTTCAACAGCTGATCGTTGTCCCCCACCAGCAGCTCTCGACGACCACCAGGCTGATCTTGCAGTCCTCCAGCGTGGATGATGGTGTAGTCGATGCCGGAATCGATCAGATATTGCTCCGCCTTTCGCTTCCAGATCAAGATGTTGCCGTTGCCGATGCTATTCAGCATGTGGTTTTTGTCGGTGCCTCCCATCGAGCCCACCAGCACGATGTGATCGACTCCCGCCGCTTTAGCCGCATCAATCTGGTTGACCTGACCGTGGTAGTCGATCGCCTCCGGCATTTCATCGGAGGGAAACCCCATCTGGGGCCGACCCGATTCGCCCATGCCCTGCATCTGGGGAATCGCGCTGGTGAGAATTACCAGGGCATCGCAGCCCTCTAGGGCCGGTTTGAGGGTTTCTGGCTCACGGATGTCTCCGACAAAAACAGGCAGGTCGTCGCCAAATAGCTCGGTGGCTTTGGCGGGCGATCGCACGAATCCCCGCACCGAAAATTTTTCCGGCTGCTGCAAAAGCTTTTTGACCACGATAGATCCGGTGCGTCCAGTGGCTCCGGTGACGAGGACGGTCAGAGGCATTGGAGAAACCTACTTGCGACAGCCATCATCTTATCGCCCGGTGCGGCTACAATTTTTCGCTAGTGCGTTGCGGCTATTCCAATAGCCAACCAAACAGAATCTCTATACTCAAGCTGAAATCATCCGCAAAAGCCGGAACAGGTAGGAGTTGAGCTGGCTGATCAAAGACGGCTGGCTGCTGTTTTGGCAAATAAACAAAAACGGTCTGCTCGTCAGGATCAATTAGCCAGCCCATTTGAGTGCCGTGATCGAGACAGCGGAGAATATTTTTGGTAACTCTGGTTTGACTCTGTTCCGGTGAGAGAATCTCAATTGACCAATCTGGTGGAATTGGAAAGACGTTTGCAATCTCGCCACTGCCGTCCCGAGGAACCTTTTGCCATTCAAAGACAGAGATATCGGGAACCGTTGAACGTCCACCAAACGTGCATCGCAACTCAGAAAATGCCCGCGCGATTTTCGTGGATTTGAGAGAGGCGTTAATAGCGGCAGACAACTCAGTTTGAATCGTGCTGTGCTTACCCTGTGGCATGGGTTTCTGAATAATTTGCCCGTCGATATACTCGCTGGCAGGTTTAGTCTCTGGTAGCAGCAGAAACGCTTCTAGGGTGATGGGTTTGGACGGGGAACGTACCATTGTTTGAGTTAAGTGGCACTTTACCTACATTCGCTCTAGCACCTGAATCCCCAGCAGCGACAGCCCCAGCTTCAGGGTGCGGGCGGTGAGGTCACAGAGGATCAGCCGCGAGGTGCGCTGAGGTTCGTCGGCCTGAAGCACGGAGCAGCGATCGTAGAACTGGTTGAACTTCTGGCTCAGCTCAAACAGGTACTGGCAGAGGCGGTTTGGG
>PYEQ01000222.1 GCA_003017785.1 filamentous cyanobacterium CCP5
AGATGTGTATAAGAGACAGCCTATGGAGTGGACATCTGCCGACAGCCGCATTGAAAGAATAGATTCTCCCAATGTTACGAGTGCAGACATTCTGACTGCTCACCAGGCAATCCAGAGTGGCTCAGCAGGCCCAGATTTTATCCTTCATAGTAGTAACCGGATAGCGAGTTGCCTCAAAGGCTCGTCGCAAAAGTTAACGCTACTTATTGAAAGAATGAGTTGCTACACCGTTAAGAGTAGTTTCGCGTAACTTTTCAAGAGCGTCAAGCAAGCATTGGCTCAAAACGTCGATTTACGGTCGATTCAGCGATCTTCCTAAAGATAGATATTTACGATTCTTCACAGCTCGACATCACCGCCCATCACTCCGAACATGTGTCATCCGAGTGATGTGGGTGAATTTGTCGATGGCATAAGCTGACAGCCAAATAGGCAATCTTTGGACCAAGTAGGTGGAGAAGCTGTATGGCAGAGCATGCCAATCATCCCTGGGCCAAGCGCTGGCATCGGGTGATGGCGCTGCTGATGATCATCAATTTGCTGGTGGTGGGATTTAATCTCAGCTATCCCAGCTTGCGAATGATCTACCTGCGCTATGCTCCAGCCGTGGTTAGGGTTTACGACCCCGTTTTGGGGATTGAGCCCCAGCCCATGACCCAAACCTATTTGCAGACCGTAGATCAGCTCAAGCGGGTAGTCGCCCAAGCGGGATCCGGCTCTGCATCAGCTCAGGCTTTGTTCGCGGACCTACGCCAGCAAAGCTACCGTTTGATTAACGAGAATCCTTACCTGGTGGCAGGGCAAATGCCGATTTTTGCCACCCTTAAACGGCGAATGCGAGGTTGGGCTGATACGACCTCGGCCCAACAGGCCTTTGATCAACTCTGGCAGCCCCAGAGCAGCTGGGAACCGTCAATTCAATTTTTTGACCAGAAAATTCGACCGCTGCTAGCCCGCAACTACTATCGGGCCACCGCCGAAACCGGGCTATATGTGGATGAATTTTGGCGGATCGACCTGATATTTGTCTTGATTTTCGGTGGGGAATTTCTGGGGCGGACCTACCTGATCAGTCGCCGTCGCGAAGCGATTGGCTGGGGGGATGCGATCGCCCGAGGCTGGTACGATCTGCCGCTAATTCTGCCATTCTGGCGCTGGCTGCGACTGCTACCCACCGCCGTGCGGATTCATCGGGCCCAGTGGCTCAATGTGGAGCGCCTGATTGGGCAGGTAACCCACGAGCCTGCGGCCTACCTGTCTGATCGAGTCTCTAAATTTGTGCTCGTGCGCCTGGTCAACCAAACCCAGGCTTCGGTTAAAGCAGGCACCCTGCTAGCTGACTGGAAATCGTCACCCCAGCAGCCCTCGGCCCCCCCTAGCCGCCTGGGCCGTCTTTCCGATCGCCTGCTGCAGCTGGTCGTCTATCGGGTGTTGCCCGAGATCCAACCCGATTTAGAGAATTTGCTGCGCCACAGTCTACAGGGAGCCCTGAGCAGTAACGATTTCTATGGCGACCTGAAGCAGGTGCCAGGCTTTGAGGGCATGCCAGAGAGTGCTATCGAAGTCCTATCCACCTACTTGGCCGAGGCTACCTGCGATGTTCTCGCCGAGTCCTATGCTGACGAGGAGGGACGGATTCTGATGGATCAGCTGAGCCAGGATTTCCGGGCCGCTCTGGGTCGCGAAATCCGCGATCACCAAAACTCCGTCGAAATCAAACAGCTCCTAGACGGCCTGCTGGAAGAACTGAAATACGCCTACCTACAGAGAGCCAAGGACGAAGATCCAGAATCGACCCTGGAAGAGGCCGATCAGCTGCAGCAAGATGCTGCCCAGCTGCCTTAGGCCGTGGAATCGAGAGCTGGGCGGCCAGCCCCCGATTAGCATCGCCCCCAAACTCAGCTCCAACTTCAGCTCCAACTAATTACTGAGGCCAGGCAACCCTTTTCAGAGTCGCCACAATCCTGGAAAATAAGTACAGCCAAGCCTTAGGCCGTCGCTCCGGTTAGGGACTGCTCTCTCCGCTTAGGAATTACGTATGGGATCTGGTCACTCCTATGATCCACTGCCCGAAAAGCTCATTGACTTGGCCCTCCGATCAGGGGCAGAGGCTGCAGAAGTGTTGCAGTCTAGATCCGATGCCCGCCCGGTTTTTTTTGAAGCCAATCGGCTCAAACAGCTAGAAAGTTCTGAAGCCGAAGGCACTGCCCTGCGAATCTGGCAGCAGGGTCGGCCCGGTCTAGCCGTGGCCTACGGCGAGGTCGATCCCCAGGCCCTGCTAGATAAAGCGATCGCCCTGAGCGAACTCAACCCCCCAGAGGACCCAGAACTTACTCCGGCCAGCGATCGCCTATACGCCAATCTGGGGGAGTCCCGCCCAGTAGAACAGCTGGTCGACTGGGGCCAAGAGCTGATTGAAACCATTCGCACCGTCTATCCTGAGGTGATCTGCGAAGCCGAAATCCAGTGTGAAGTGGAAACCACTCGGATTATCAATTCCCTCGGACTTGATCAGGGCTACAGCGATACCACCCTCAGCAGCTACCTGACGGCGGAGTGGGTCAGGGGAGATGATTTTCTCAACGTTAGCGATGGCCAAACCCAGCGTAGCCACCTGGATATCCCGGCATTAGCCGCCCAAATCATTGAACGTCTGGACTGGGCCCAGACCAATGTAGAGGGGCCCAAGGGCCGCATTCCAATTTTATTTTCTGCCAAAGCCGCCGACATGCTTTGGGGTACCGTCCAGGCCGCCCTCAGCGGCAAGCGAGTGTTAGAAGGGTCATCTCCCTGGAGCGACCGCGTGGGGGATGTGGTGATTTCTCCCCAGCTCAGCCTGTCCCAACATCCCGAACGGGGTCCCTTCAGCTGCCCCTTTGACGACGAAGGCACCCCTACAGAAATTCTCACCTTTATCGAGCAGGGTGAACTGCGACTGTTCTACACCGACCGCACCATTGGGCGGGAGCTGGGAGGAGGCTCCACCGGCAATGGCTTTCGCCCCGGCCTGGGCAGCTACCCGACCCCGGGTTTATTTAACCTGCTGGTGGCTCCAGGCCATACCGATAGGGCAGGGCTCTTGAGCGCCATGGCAGACGGACTGTGGGTCGACCAGATGCTTGGCGGCGGAGCGGGTATATCGGGGGAATTCTCAATCAATGTCGAACTGGGCTACCGCGTTCATCGGGGAGAAATCACCGGTCGAGTCAAAGACGTGATGGTTGCGGGAAATGTTTATCGGGCCCTCAACCAGCTAGTGGCCCTTGGCTCGGATGCCTCCTGGAATGGGTCTTGCCACACCCCTTCCCTGGTGGTGGACGGCCTGTCTGTGACCGGAGGATAGCCGTTGGCCCCAGCCGCCCTGCTGGCCTGGCCGAGCGATCAACCCAAGTTCACTGCCCTGTTTACCCAGTAGCTATAGTGGCCCCCTACCGCGATCGCCCCATTCAGCCCCGTCAGTCCCATGAAATTTAAGCCCCTGAGATCGGTGCTAGGGCAGAAACGACTGGCTGTTTTAGAAGCCTGCATCATTGGGTTAGTGTCGGGGCTGGCCGCTGTCGCCCTGAAGCAGGGGGTTGAATCACTAGCCCTCTGGCGGATTGAACAAGCCAGTTCAGCCTGGTGGGCATTACCCTTAGTCGGTCTGGTGGGGGGAGGCATCTCTGGCTGGATGATTCAGCAGTTTGCCCCAGAATCTTCCGGCAGCGGGGTGCCCCACGTCAAAGCGGTCTTGGGCTATGTGCCCAGGCCGCTGAACCTGCGGGTAGCCTGCGTCAAACTCGGCAGCACTCTAATGGCCCTCGGAGCAGGACTTTCCCTGGGGCGGCAGGGGCCGACGGTGCAGATCGGAGCGGCCCTTGCCGCCCAGCTCAGCCGCTGGGTGCCGACCTCGCCAGAATATCGGCGGCAGTTGATTTCAGCCGGAGCCGCGGCTGGTCTGGCCGCCGGCTTCAACGCCCCGATTTCTGGGGTTCTGTTTGTCGTTGAAGAACTCCTGCAGGATTTTTCCGGGCTGACCCTGGGCACAGCGATTTTGGCCTCCTTTGTGGGAGCCGTAGTATCACGGCTGCTGGGCGGCGAAGGGCTCAACCTCACCATCGGCCCCTTACCCATCGGTCTGTCCCTGCCAGACCTCCCATTCCTAATCATTTTGGGACTGCTTTCAGGACTTCTCGGGGCCCTATTCAGCGACGGCATTTTACTCAGCCTGAATCTGTTTCGGCGGTTAAAGGGCTGGCCGCTGGCCGGGAAAGTCGCCCTGGCGGGGTTAGTGACCGGCATCGTCGGCATTTTTCTACCAGTGGCAGCCCAGGACAACACCGGCCTGCGAGAATTTTTGGTGACCGGGCGCGCAGAGTGGCAGCTGATTGCGATCGCCTTTGTCTCCAAATTTTTTCTAACCCTGATGGCCTATGGATCCGGGGCCGCAGGCGGCATTTTTGCCCCCGCTCTGGTCCTGGGTTCGGCCCTGGGCTGCCTGGTCAGCTTTTTGGCCCAGGTATTCTACGGCAGCCTGGGGCTATACGTGGGCACCACCGATCTGGCTAACACCACCACCTATGCCCTCACCGGCATGGGTGCCTTTTTTAGTGCCGTGACGCGGGTACCAATTACGGCGATCGTCATTGTCTTTGAAATCACCGCCAGTTTTAACCTGGTGCTGCCCCTGATGATTGGCTCGGGCATCGCCTATCTAATTGCCGATCGGCTGACCTCCGGGCCTCTCTATGGAAGGCTACTGGAAGCCCAGGGAATTCAGCTGGGCCCTACGCCCCAGGCAAATCCATGGGTTAACCTCAAAGCCGCCGACCTGATGCAGCGCCGGGTAGAAACCCTGTCCGGACAGATGCCTTTATCAGAGGCAATTCAGGCGTTTTCTCGTTCCCACCACCGAGGCTTTCCCGTGGTAGAAGAGGGGCGCCTGATCGGCATTGTCACCCAGAGCGACTTGAATAACTCCCCCATCAGCAGCCTCAATCCCTCCCAGCGGCTGACCGATGTCATGACTGAAGATCCGGTAACGGTAAGTCCAGAGGCGTCCCTAACCGAAGTACTCTATCTGCTAAACCGGCTGCGCCTGAGTCGCCTTCCCGTCACCGAAGGCAGCCGACTGGTCGGAATCATTACCCGGGGAGACATTATTCGGGCCGAATCGGACCAGGTGAGCGGCCATCTCGACGATTTTGGCCCCCAGGCCTCGCCGTCCTATTTGGTCTATCAGCGATGCGACCCGGCCATTGGTCAGGGAAGGCTGCTAGTCCCCCTCAGCGATCCGCAGACGGCCCCCCTGTTGATGCAGATGGCCTGCGCGATCGCCACTGAACGGCGCTACGAGCTGGAGTGCCTGCACGTGATTAAGGTGCCCCGCAGCCTGGAGCCCGCCGAGGCTTCCCTGCGCTTAGACAATGCCTTAGCTTTGTTAAACCAGGCGATCGCCGTGGGGCATCGATCCGGGCTATCGGTCCACGGCCAAATTCGGGCTGCCCACGAAATCGGGCGCACCCTCCTGGAAGTGGTCAAAGAGCGCAATATCGACTTGCTGATTATGGGCTGGCACCGCCAAACCAACACCCCCGGCCGGATTATGGGGGCCGTCGTCGATACGGTCATCCGGCAAGCATCCTGTCCGGTGATGATCGTACGTCCCCAGTCAAATCGGTTTGACCGATGGTTGATTCCAACAGCGGGAGGCCCCAATTCTCGGGCGGCCCTGGATTTTCTCCCCGGTTTGCTCACCCTTGGCAAGGTTGAAGATCTGCGCCTCTGCTATGTTCATAATCCCAACGGCTCATCGCTGATGAATCCAGAACCCGTCGAGGCAATGGCCCAGAATCTCAGGCTACGCCATCAGCAGTCGGTCAGCGTAGACGTGATAGCTAGCACTTCTCCCGCGACGGCTATTGTTGAGCTATCCCAGCGTCACTCCAGCGACGTGGTCCTGCTGGGGGCCAGTCGCGAAGGCATGCTGAGCCAGGTAATTCACGGCAATGTTCCCGTAGAAGTGGCCCTCAACAGCAATGCTACGGTGATTCTACTGAGGCAGGCCGTGATAGCAGGCGGTTAGGTTAGAGGGTTGTGAAATGGGCTACTGCCAATTTGATTGAGATAGGCTATTATGACCGCAAATGCTTGGCCGGTAAGTTTCAAGATGGCAGCAGCAGCTGACTCTCAGGCTTTCCCTAAGCGTTAGATGTTTGTATTCCGGTTCGGAGAGCGTCGTGACTATTTACGTTGGGAATTTGTCGTTTCAGGCCACTGAAGACGACATTCGAGATGTATTTAATGAGTACGGTGAAGTCACTCGGATAAGCCTGCCCACTGATCGAGAGACGGGCCGTAAGCGGGGGTTTGCTTTCGTCGACATGGCGGAAGAAACCCACGAAGATGCGGCGATCGCTGAACTTGATGGAGCCGAATGGCTGGGACGAGAACTCCGGGTCAATAAAGCTCGCCCCCGCAATGAAGGCGGCGGTGGCAATCGCGGCGATCGCGGCAGTCGGGGGGGTGGCAACCGATTTTCCCACAATCCCCTTTAGTGCTGCGATCGCGCTGAATTCTTTTCCCCCTCAATAACCCTCACGGGAGCCTGCCCACCACCAAAGGTTACGGGGCAGGCTTTGTTGTCTTTGCGGGGAAACCGAGATTGCTATCGGGCAAAACGACTGGCCATGCCGATCATGTCTCCCATGTCCACATCTCCATCGCCGTCCCCATCGAGAAATGTGCTGAGCACATTGTTATTGATTTCGCCGGCCTGACGGGTATTACCAGAATTCAGCAGCTTCATCACGATGGGAATCAGCGTCGGCAGCAGGGCCTGGACCTGGGCCATATTCAGGCCAGTTCGATCGGATACGGTCTGGGCAATTTGCTGCTGCTGGCCGCCGCTAAACAGCCGCCCAATCACCGCCGCTCCGGACTGGCTGCCTTGATCTACTAATGCCTGGGCCGCCGCATCACCCTGCTGGGCTCGAGTTTCCTTCAAAGACGATTTGACGAATCCTCCCAAAATCGACACCGCCTGCTGCATGCCCTCAGGGCTAGCGTTCGACTGCTGACCCAGTTGCTGAACGATTTTGGCAATTTGGCCGAGGTCAGTGGTGCTAGCGATTCGATTCGGATCATCGATCGCCTGCATAACCTGATCAAAAAGTCCCATGATGTTTTTATCCCTTTAGATGTTTCTAAATTTCAGACTACCGACTTCTCCTTAGATTAAGCAGGATGTCGGTAGCTCCTGAGTCCCTTAAGCATCCGCTAAGACTGTTGCCGAGCCAGCTAAATTCGATGTCTAATGCGATCTCGCCTCCAACCCTCAACTTGAATCACTTTCTCC
>PYEQ01000223.1 GCA_003017785.1 filamentous cyanobacterium CCP5
TATCGTCGGCAGCGTCAGATGTGTATAAGAGACAGGCATCGGCCTGGTGGAGCTGGGAGTGGGGCTAATTCCCGCTGGAGGCGGACTGATGCGTCTGGCCCGCTGGGCCGCCAACCAGGCCCTGACGCCGACCCCCGGCGACATCCTGCCCTACTTGAAGCATGTGTTCACCACCGTGGGCATGGCGAAGGTAGCAGGCAGCGCCTTTGAGGGCATCGAGCTAGGCTTTCTGCCCGCCCGCACCCAGGTGAATTTGAACGGCGATCGCCGCCTCTATGCCGCTAAACAGGAGGTGCTGTGTCTGGCCCATCTGGGCTACGTACCCCCCGCCCGCGACCCAATTCCCGTGCTGGGGGCGCCGGCCCGCGCCGTTCTGGAGCACATGGCCTTTGTGATGGAAGCGGGCCACTATGCCAGCCCCTTTGATCGCTCCCTGGCCAACCGGCTGGCCTACGTGATCACCGGCGGCGACCTGGACGGTCCCACCACCGTCGATGACGACTACCTGCTGAGGCTGGAGCGGGAGCACTTCCTGCCGCTGATCGACGAGCCCAAGACCAAAGACCGGATTCTACACATGCTGAAGACCAAAAAGCCGCTGAGGAACTGAGCCATGAAATCTTCCCATCCCAATGCCTACATCGTCAGCAGCGTTCGCACCGCCATTGGCAAGGCTCCCCGTGGCACCCTCAACACCACCCGCCCGGAAGACCTAGGGGCCGCTGTGCTGCGGGGAGCCCTAGAACGGGTGCCGCAACTCGCCGCGGGCGATGTCGAAGACGTGATCATGGGCTGCGCCATGCCCGAGGCGGAACAGGGATTTAATCTCGGTCGGCTGGTGGCCCTGCGGGCCGGGCTGCCCGACACCGTCCCCGGCTGCACTGTCAACCGACTGTGTTCTTCAGGGCTGCAGGCGATCGCCATGGCTACCCAGGCGGTGGCCTGGGGTCAGGCGGAGGTGATGCTGGCCGGGGGTACCGAATCCATGAGCCTGATTCCCATGGGCGGATATCATTTCCTGCCCGACCCCCAGCTTTTCTGCGATCGCCCCAACGCCTACCTGCCCATGGGCCTGACTGCAGAAAATGTCGCCGATCGGTTTTCCATTAGTCGCACCGACCAGGACGCCTTCGCCCTGGGTTCCCACCAGCGGGCCCTGGCGGCGATCGCCGCCGACCGCTTTAAGCCAGAAATCGTGCCCATGACCGTACGACGCACCCGTCAGGAGAACGGCCAGACCATCACCGAGGAAATCTGCTTCGACACCGACGAAGGCCCCCGCCCTGACACCAGCCTCGAAGCCCTGGCAGAGCTGAAGCCGGTATTTCGTCGGGATGGCACCGTCACCGCTGGCACCTCTTCCCAAATGTCCGACGGGGCCGCCGCCACCCTGATCCTCAGTGAGAGCCGGGTCCAAGCACTGGGCATCCAGCCGATGGGCAGATTGCTGGGCTACGCCGTCACCGGAGTCGCCCCCGAGATCATGGGCATCGGCCCGATCACCGCCATCCCCAAAGCCCTCAAACAAACCGGACTATCCCTGGCCGACATCGGTCTGATCGAGCTCAACGAAGCCTTCGCCGCCCAGTCCCTGGCCGTGATTCGCGAACTGGGCCTGAATCCAGACATCGTCAACGTCAACGGCGGCGCGATCGCCCTCGGCCATCCCCTCGGCTGCACCGGGGCCAAACTCACCGCCACCCTGCTCCACGAAATGCAGCGCCGCAGCGTCCGCTACGGCCTCGTCACCATGTGCATTGGCGGCGGCATGGGAGCAGCGGGGGTGTTTGAAAATTTGGCAATTTGAAGCACCCATCCATCCTTCTACCCCTTCACCTACCATGCTTCTCCTCCTCATCTCCCTCCTCCTCATCTCCCCCGTCGTCATTCTCTGCCTGCCTCCCCTCCGACGGCGTCTGATCACGGCCTGGATTGTCAAGGCGATCGCCAGCCGCAACCTCCTCCCCAAGATCTCCGCCACGGAGCGAGCAGCGATCGAGGCAGGAAATGCCTGGGTGGAGCAGGAGTTTTTCACCGGGCAGCCCAACTTCCAGCGGATGCTAGCCGCTACCTATCCCCAGCTCTCCCTGGCAGAGCAGGCGTTTTTGAACGGGCCGGTGGAGCAGGCCTGTGAGCTGGCTACGGACTGGGAGATTTACCAGCAGAAGGATCTGCCGCCCCGGCTCTGGAAATTCCTCAAGCACGAGCACTTCTTCGGCATGATGATTCCTCCAGAGTTTGGCGGTCTGGGCTTTTCAAATCGAGCCTACAGCGCCGTGATGGTGAAGCTGGCTTCCCGCTCCTTCACCCACATCGCCACCGTGGGGGTAACCAACTCCCTAGGACCCGCCAAGCTGCTGCTGCGATACGGCACCCCGGAGCAAAAAGCCCGCTATCTGCCCCGACTGGCCCTGGGAGAAGAAATTCCCTGCTTTGCCCTCACAGAACCCCAGGCCGGCTCTGATGCGGCCAGCCTCACCTCCCACGGAGTCGTTTTTCGCGGCGACGACGGTCAGCTTTACCTGAAGCTGAACTGGCGCAAGCGCTACATTACCCTGGCTAGCATTGCCACCCTGCTGGGGCTAGCCGTGCGCCTGCGGGACCCGGACAACCTGCTGGGCAAAGGCAAGGATGTGGGGATTACCTGTGTCCTGGTGCCCACCGACGCCCCCGGGGTGGTGATTGACCATCGCCACGACCCCATGGGAGTGCCCTTCTACAATTCCCCCACCGTAGGCCATGACGTGGTGGTCCCCATCGACCACATCATCGGCGGCTTGGAGCAGGCCGGAGAGGGCTGGAAAATGCTCATGCAGACCCTGGCCTCCGGGCGGGGGGTGAGCTTCCCGGCTAGCTGTACCGGCGTGGGCAAGCTGGTGGCCAGAGTGACCGGCAATTACAGCCTTATTCGCCAGCAGTTTGGGTTGTCCATTGGCCGCTTCGGCGGCGTCGAAGAGCCCCTGGCCCGCATTGGCGGCCTCACCTACATGCTGGATGCGGTGCGGCTCTACACCGTAGGGGCCGTGGACGATGGTGAACAGCCCGCCGTGGTGTCGGCGATCGCCAAATACACTACGACCGAGCTAGCCCGCCAGATCGTCCTCGACGGCATGGACATCCTGGGGGGGGCTGGCATCTGTCGGGGGCCGCGCAACCTGCTGGCTAACGTCTACACGGCCATGCCGATCGCCATCACCGTCGAGGGGGCGAATATTCTCACCCGCAGCCTGATGATCTTTGGCCAGGGGGCGATTCGCTGCCATCCCTACGTGTATGACGAGATTCAAGCCCTGCAAACGGGGAACGTGGCTGCCTTTGATCGGCTGCTGTGGCCCCACCTCAGGGCCATGGTCGTTAACGGTTGTCGCAGTTTGGGCCTGACCCTGACCCGCGGCACCCTGCTCAAGGCACCAGTCTCGGGGGAGACCGCCCGTTATTACCAAAAACTCACCTGGGCCTCCAGCCTGTTTGCCTTGCTCACAGACCTGACCCTGCTCACCTACGGCGGTCACCTAAAGCGAGAAGAAAAACTCACCGGACGCTTCGCCGACCTGCTGGCCTGGCAGTACCTGGCGATCGCCACCCTGCGCCGATTCGAGGCAGAAGGGCGGCAGCCGGCAGATTTGCCCCTGGTGCACTGGAGCTTACACTACGCTCTGTCCCAGCTGAATTCAGCCTTTGAGGGGATTCTTCGGCATTTGAAAACTCCCGTTCTGGGGCCGCTGCTACGGTGGATGGGGATGCCGCTGCTGCGGCTAAACCCGATTAGCCTGCCCCCCTCGGATGAATTGGGCAGCCAGGTGGCCAGCCGACTGCAAACCCTGGGGGCCGATCGCGATCGGCTCACCGCCGGTATCTACATTCCCAGCGACCCCGACCAGGCTTTAGGCCACCTCGAATCAGCCTTTCGACAGCTTCACCAGGCCCAGGAGGTGCTGCAGAAAATCAAGCAGGCCAGCCGCGCAGGCCGCCTGCCCCCGGGCCGTCCGGAAACCCTATTAGAGCAGGCCTACGCCCAGGGGCTAATCAGCGAGGCGGAAACGGCGCAAGTCTGCGAAGCGGAATTCGCCCGCAACGCCGCCGTGGAAGTAGATGCCTTTACCTTTGAGGATTATCAGCAAAGCAGCGGCGTACCCTCTCAATCAGCTGCTATCCCCGACCGGCCATTAGCTGATGTGGGATGAGAGCGATCGATTCGTACGCGAGGAGAGAACTACAACCACTCCATCTACACCTAGGCATTTGAAGATGCCAACGGCTACATCCTCGATTCATCGGAGGAGCCCAACTTCATGTCCAACCTGGAAGATGTTAAATCCTGCATGGTGCCAACTTGGATATCGTGATAAGTGCCAACCCCACCCCTGACCACAAACACCTATGCAGCCAAGGAATTCATACCTTCTGAGCTGTTTCCTGATTTTTCTTGGGCTGTTTCCTAATTTATAGACAACGTTGAATCCTTCACCTACACCCAGCGTCACCAAGCTTTCCAGGGAAACAGGTTAAAGAACCGCAATCTGCTGGGCAAAGCTGAATCCCACCCCAAACCCACGTAAAACCCCATTCTCTAACTTCTGCTTAAGTTCTGGCTTAAGTCCCCAATATTCGCTGGTTCAGACCCACTGAAAATCGCACACTGTATCCAACAGCCAACCAAGGAGCCCCATTATGAAACTCTCTTTCCTCGGCAAGTCCTACGAAACCTCTATCCCTGAAGTTGACACTATCGAGACTCAGCAAGCCGTTTCCTTCCTAGGTCGTCGCTCTGTCGTCAAGCACCACCATGTTGCTAACCGCAGCCAGCCCTCCGAAGAACTCACCTTCCTGGGCCGTCGTTACATCCGCTAAAGCTTCTCTCTCAAGACGTTCCTTTTAGACCCACGACGCGCCAGTTTTACCCCCTGATTAACTGTCAGGGGGTTTTTGTTGCCCCTATTCCACTGCTCCCAGCACGGTAATCTTGATTATCGCCAGTTGCCCCCTCAACCGGACCAATCCCGATAGGTGGATGTCTTCTATCTATCAAGACCAGAGAGGTTATCTAGGATGTGATCTCTACTTCACATCATGACTAAAAGAAACTAATCCGGCCTATTTATTCAATCCAGGCGGTTCCTATATTCACCTTTCTGTAAAGCAAGATTTTTTTCTAGCACTGACTCTGTCAACTCTTGGCGATACTTTTGTATTTTTTCCATCAAAATAGGTCGATGTAAAGCCAAAATCTGTACGGCTAGCAATCCTGCATTTTTTCCACCTCCGATCGCAACAGTTGCCACAGGAATCCCCGCAGGCATTTGAACAATAGAATAGAGAGAATCCAGGCCATTCATGGCCCGACTTTTAATAGGCACCCCAATTACTGGCAGTGGAGTCAAGGAGGCTACCATACCAGGCAAATGGGCTGCTCCACCTGCTCCAGCAACGATCACTTTCAGGCCTCTAGCATAGGCTTCTTCAGCATACTGAAACATCCAAGCAGGAGTACGATGTGCAGAGACAATATTAACTTCAAAAAAGACATCGAATAATTCACAAATCTGAATTGTCTCCTGCATGGTGGGCAAATCAGAATCACTGCCCATAATAATGCCGACTTCAAACGTATTCATAACTTTTGGCCCGAATCCTTAAATTACCCAACTCGTGAAACGGGATGATTGTTTCATACTGTGCTATCAAAATGACATTGTCCTTACAAAAACGCCAAAATCATAATAGAATCTCCTTGCACTTCTTATAAGGCTTTGCACCGTAATGGGCATCGTAGACGATAAAAGCATTGTCAGAGAATACTTTAATGCAACTGGATTTGATCGCTGGCGACGGATATACGGCGATAGCGAAGTTAATAAGGTCCAACTCGACATACGCCAGGGTCATCAACTCACAGTGGATACAGTACTAGCGTGGCTTAAACAAGATACTCAGCTAGATAGGCTTTCTATTTGTGATGCTGGATGTGGTGTAGGTAGCCTTTCAATTCCCCTAGCAGCCTGTGGAGCTAAGGTTTACGCTAGCGATATATCGACCAAAATGGTTGAGGAAGCTCAACAACGAGCAGCGGTAAGCCTTCCCCCCGAAAAATTACCTACCTTTGAAGTGAGTGATTTAGAAGCACTCACCGGAAAATATAACACCGTAGTCTGTCTCGACGTCCTAATCCACTACCCCCAGGACAAAGCCAGTGAAATGATTGGTAAGCTAAGTTCCCTAGCAGAATCGCGTATTATCATCAGCTTTGCCCCTAAAACTATTTTCTACAGCCTTCTCAAAAAAATCGGGGACTTTTTTCCTGGCCCAAGCAAAGCTACTAGGGCATACCTTCATAGCGAAGCCAGCATCATACAGGCACTCACAGCACGCGGTTGGCACATTCACCGTAAGAATATGAACAAAACGCGATTCTACTTTTCCAGAGTGATTGAAGCAACTCGTCAAATATCTGACTAATCAAAAACGCTCCCCCAATTCGTTCATAGAAGAGGGGGAGCGCGATAGATAACCTGGCACCGAGCTATTTTCACGAGGGGCAACCCCCTCACTATCTTCGCCGCTGCTGCGTTTCACAACCGAGTTCGAGATGGGTCGGAGTGGGTCCACAGCGCCATAGGCACCAGGAAACTTTTAGGGTTAAGAGCCCTGAAGGACTGCACAGAGAATGATGATAGGTAGAAGATAACGAGTTGTTTGAGCGAGTGAGGTCAAGCCCTCGGTCTGTTAGTACGCCTCTGCTTCATACATTACTGCACTTCCACATAGCGCCTATCAACGGGTGTTCTTCCCGTGACCTTACTGGGTTAACCCCATGGGAGCACTCATCTTGAGGTGGGCTTCCCACTTAGATGCTTTCAGCGGTTATCCACTCCGCACATGGCTACCCTGCGTTTACCGTTGGCACGATAACAGGTACACCAGCGGTGCGTTCTTCCCGGTCCTCTCGTACTAAGGAAGACTCCTCTCAATGTTCCTACGCCTGCACCGGATATGGACCGAACTGTCTCACGACGTTCTGAACCCAGCTCACGTACCGCTTTAATGGGCGAACAGCCCAACCCTTGGGACCTACTACAGCCCCAGGTTGCGATGAGCCGACATCGAGGTGCCAAACCTCCCCGTCGATGTGAACTCTTGGGGGAGATCAGCCTGTTATCCCTAGAGTAACTTTTATCCGTTGAGCGACGGCCCTTCCACGCGGAACCGTCGGATCACTAAGGCCGTGTTTCCACCCTGCTCGACTTGTCAGTCTTGCAGTCAAGCTCCCTTATGCCTTTACACTCGTCGGCTGATTTCCAACCAGCCTGAGGGAACCTTTGCGCGCCTCCGTTACCTTTTAGGAGGCGACCGCCCCAGTCAAAC
>PYEQ01000224.1 GCA_003017785.1 filamentous cyanobacterium CCP5
GGAGCCTTCTCTGCCAGCGCCATTGCCCGCGTTTCTCTAAGTTTCAATCCCTGAGAGGGTTTCAGCTTCGTTGGAGCGGCCCTATCCCTGGCGTGGGACGGGGCCTTTTTTAATGTTTCAATCCCTGAGAGGGTTTCAGCTTCGTTGGAGCCTTCTCTGCCAGCGCCATTGCCCGCGTTTCTCTAAGTTTCAATCCCTGAGAGGGTTTCAGCTTCGTTGGAGCGGCCCTATCCCTGGCGTGGGACGGGGCCTTTTTTAATGTTTCAATCCCTGAGAGGGTTTCAGCTTCGTTGGAGCCTTCTCTGCCAGCGCCATTGCCCGCGTTTCTCTAAGTTTCAATCCCTGAGAGGGTTTCAGCTTCGTTGGAGCCACCCAGAAAATTAGCGAATACGATGAAGCGTCTCTGTTTCAATCCCTGAGAGGGTTTCAGCTTCGTTGGAGCGTATCTGGAACCAGAGGTTTAGCTGGCTCTGGCTTGTTTCAATCCCTGAGAGGGTTTCAGCTTCGTTGGAGCCCCCCACTCCAGCTCGAACGGATGGTTAGGGTACGAGTGTTTCAATCCCTGAGAGGGTTTCAGCTTCGTTGGAGCGGCGGGCCTTGGAAACCATTGTAGTATTCAGTTTTCAAGGTCCAAATGCGCGAACTGCCCAAATCGTAACACCTTCGTATCGGGAAAGCCCGTTTTAACAAACAACGAAAAAGCATCAGATCAAGCAGTGATAAGGATTACAGCCGTTGCGCGGATCAGGACTATCAATGGAATCGCTGAAAGTCTTGCTACCGAAGGATTTGGCACCATTTGAAACACGTTGTGGCTGAACACCCCCCTACCCGCGCCGCGCCAGCTCAGGCGAAAAACACGGTGTCATCCCTGACCAGTTCTCCCCCGATACGCTCTACCTTTGGCTGGCAACACTCACAGAGAAAGTAAAAGCGAATACTGTCCTCTTCCGGCTTGATGAGCTTATTCAAGCGATTCCGTAGCTTAGTGTACTGAGTCGCGGTCAGGCTGCACTCAAAGACACTGAACTGCATCCACTGCCCGTAAGATGACAAAATCTTGTGAATCTTCGTTCGGCGCTTGTCTTCAGAGATATCGTAAGTGACGACAACATGCATAGTAAGGAAGTTTTGAGTGTTTAGTGTTTAGTTTTGAGTTAAGGCTAGAAATGGAGAACTCAAAACTCAAAACTCAAAATTCATCACTTTAAAACCAGGGGTGGATACTGCTCGGTTTCGCCCATCAGGTACTTGGCCAGCAGTCGCGTCTGGATTTCAAAGGCTTCCTGATAGGTGCATTGCCGTCCCATCACGGGATGTTTGAACTTCGATTGCTTCTTCTGCTCATAGAGCCGGAGAAACTTGCGTCGCCCTTCATCGGTCAGGGATACAGCATGACTGACCGGTTCGTTATCAAAATCCTCCAGAGTCAAGGCTTTGCGATTGAGCGCTGCCAATACCATGGCATCAACGACTAAGGGACGAAACTCTTCCATCAAATCTAATGCTAGAGACGGGCGGCCATATCGCTGGGTGTGGAGATAGCCCAGGTAAGGATCAAAACCGACGATATTAATGGCTCCTTGCAAGTCGTGTAGCAGGAGGGCGTACCCGAAGCTGAGCAAGGCATTGACCGGATCAGTCGGGGGGCGGCGACATCGGGTCGTAAAGGTAAAGTCATCATTGCGAATGAGTCGACCAAAATGAGTGAAATAGGCGGCACTGCCCGCTCCTTCCAGGCCCCGGAGAGCATCAATGATTGAGGTTTGATTAATGGGCTGAATCGCCTGCTCCAGTCGAGTTATGCCTGAATCTAGGCCGGAGATACCTTCACGCTGGGCACGCAGTAGCATGGCTCGATAATTCTTGAGTTTGCCACGAATGAAGCCCTGCACTGCATGGCTCGATCGCGGGGTTTCTCCTGCCGCTGCCCACTGGGCCGATCGCACGAAGATATTCTTATTTAACTCCGGTTCTAGCCGACCCAGGAACCGTCCTGTCCCAGTCATGAAGCTGAGGGGAATTTTGCGCTCCAGCAGTTCGATCAAAGCCGCTGGTGAAACGGTGGCCCGACCCAGCACCACAACGCCATCCACCTTTATTAACGGCACATCGAGCAGTGTTTCCTTCTGGGCGCGGACTCGCAACCGTTCATCGGTTTTGCCAATGAAGGCATCGTCGGTGGAGATGTAGACGGTTCCCAATTTTTTGCTCCTTAGTTTTGAGTTCTTAGTTTTGAGTTCTTAGTTTTGAGTTCTTAGTTTTGAGTTCTTAGTTTTGAGTTTTGAGTTGAAGAGTGATATTGGTTTTCACTCAACATTCAACATTCAACACTCAAAACGCTTCTTGATATCGACTGACTTTCTGGCTGGCCTGCGGCAGGCAGCGGCTATAGAGGCTGCAGCCCCGACAGCGTTTGGTGTAGATAGGAGCAGGCATCGTGCCCGTATGCAGGAGTGAGCGGACGACTTCAATAGTGGCGATCGCGTCGGCCCGCAATTCCGGCGTCAACTCAACGGGCTGGCGCTGGTGGGACTGCGCGTAGTAAACGAAGCCTTGCGTCACTGCTCGTCCCGTCATGTCTTCTAGACACAGGGCTTGAGCACAGACTTGCAGCTCGTCATTGTCGAACTCGCCCCGGTGGCCGCGCTTGTACTCCACGGGGTAGAGTTGGCCGTCAGTTTCTTCAATCAGATCCGACTTGCCGATCAGGCCATAGCGATCGCTCTTGAGCCAGATGGCCCGCACCTGCCAGGTGTCGCTGCGATGGTTACTGCCCAGGGTATGGACGCGATCGTGCAGGCCTGTGCCCTCCAGGGTGTATTGGTTGTCGATAAACTCCCCCGCACAGAACATGCGCCAGCAGCGATGGGGGCAGTAAGCGTATTGGTTAAGGGCGGCGATGGGGATGTAGTCGAGCTCAGTCATCTTTTTCAATCCTGATTTTGACCCCGGTATCGAGGTATTTCGTGACGGCTTCACCCAGTTGTTCTTCCACCGATTTACGGGGTGGCCGAGCAAAGATGGCGCGGGTGAAAAAATACAAGACGAATGCGCCCATTAAGAGTGGTTCGAGCATGAGATTTCCGACATTGAAGGCATAGCAACTCTGTGCCCTTTCTCGGAAGGGCTGAAGTATTGGTTGAAATGCGAGGGTTAGACAATGCGGCGGGTAACGCCCATTCCCATCGGCGTCTTACGTCCGACGCCAGCATAAAGGGCAAAATCGGCTAGGGTGTTCAGCTGTTTCAGAGTTGACGAATCAGTTGATCCCAAGACCTGATAAGTTACTTTCCCTACACACCCCATGAACTGGTTGCAGGGATTGGTCTTAGCGCCCGTATGCTGGAACTGACTGCGGGGATCGGCGGCAACTTCGGTGCGAATATCAAAATAGCTAGGCTGAACGGCCTCCAGAATGTCTTTAGGGAATGCCAAACCGCTGTAGTGGTTCCAGCGGCGGAGTAGGCTGCCAAAGACGCGATCCGGGGTGGGCAGGGCGGAGTCATATTTCCCCTGGCGAAAGGCGGTAGGGGTGTAAAACTGGAGCGTTAGTTTGCGTTCCTGGTCTGAGGCTTGCTCGTAGAGCTGCTGATAGTTACAGAAGTTGGCCCAGGGTTGGGTGCTCTGGGGCGTGCCCAGGATACTGGTGATGTGCAGGTCGGCAGGCCCCAGGTGCCATGGCTGATTGGGATTGAGATTGAGCCAGAGTTGATTGAGTTGGGCAAAAAGGCGATCGTCTAGTAAGGAGATGCGCCACCAGCAGGGGGTGCCAGGGGAGATGGGCTGGCGGTAGGTCCAGCGAAGAAGTTTTGAGTTTTGAGTTTTAAGTTTTGAATTACGAGTGGAGGTGCTTTGTTCTGAATTCAAAACTGAGCACTCAAAACTATTAACTATCTGCAAGGGGCTCAGGGTAAAGGATTTGTTGGCTTGGTTGGCATGGAGCTGTTTGCCCATGTCCATATCAACCGAACTGACCAGGCTGAGGAACAGGGCATGGAGATGCTTGCCGGAAGTGAATCCGGGAGGGATGGGAGATTCGGGTAAGAGGTTAAGGACGAGGCTGTGTGGCATAGCTTTGAGAAGTTAGTTGCTAAAGCGGTATTCCATCTGGACAGGGAGCTTCAAAGGTTCTTTCAAACCATCAAATGAATAGAATTCACCGATCATTCGTACATTGCGGATGAGACTCACAGGTGGCATGTTGATGGTGTCGTAGCTCACAACTTGGTTGGTGAACATGACATCCAATGGATTGAGAGGGTACGGAAAGGTAAACTCCCTGGCCGAGTTTTGCTTGGGAGTTGATAGCTCCTTCACCGCCACTTCGGCCTTACTCATCCATTTCCCTAGCCGAATCCAACGGGGAAAGGTTAGGGGTCGCTGGGAGATAGCAAAAAACTCAAATTGACTTTCGGGGGCAATTTCCTTAGCTCGACCAAAACTAGGAATGTTCTTCTGAGTTTTCTGCATCTCAACGTGGTAACGGTTGTCCGCGTATTTCCAGGTATTGAGCACCGCAGCATGGCGCACAGCCCTGGCGGGAGTAATGTAGATACTCTGCTGATTGAGCGGTGTGAGATGGGCCTCATACATGGGTACCTGTTCAGGGCAGAAGTAGCGATAGCTATGGTCTTCGCCTACAGTCGTGGCATATTTCTCGCTGTCCACTAGCCCCAGGGCATAGCAGAGGGCGTAGTTATGCAGTACAGGCTCAGTCTCGTAGAGCCGCCCAATTTCCCGCGTGGCGTAGTAGAGACTGTCGTGGAGTTCGAGGGTGCAGCGATAGACATGAGGCATAGCTATGACCTCGCGCTAGCCGCTTTTTTCTTGCCAATGTGCTTCTCTGCATAGGCTTTGGCCTCTTGATCCGCTTGGTTGAGAATCGAGCGAACGCCCTCTTCGCTAGCCGTCAAGGTCTTAACTTCGGTGATTAGGGGCTGGAAGTCCTCGCCAATGAAATCGCTATGGACGATGAATTCTTCGTTCATGAGGGTTTGAATCGCAGTTTTAGCCGCTTGAGCCACATCATCCTCATCGAGAGGGTCAGGGGCTTTGAGGGTACCGTCAGCTTTCATCTGGTCGTAAATCGCTTGGGTCCAGCGTAGATTGCTGACAATTTCACCGTCGGCAAACACCACACCAATGAGTTCATTGCGAACCCGGCCTGTGCGGGTCGTTTGAGCACCGTAATGGCGAGTTCTCAGAATGTTGTTGAAGACATAGAGGAAACTGGCTTCCGTAGGGTCTTTCAGAGTAACGATACTGGGGAAGAAGACCTGGGGGCGGATGTGGTCTTGCTGGTTGATCCGGCTAGTCACTTCACCTGGCTTGGAACCTTTCTCACCTTTAGATGCCATGGTGCCATTTTCAAAGGGAGCATTTAAGGTGAAAGTCTCGTGGGATTCATCAAAGGCGGTGATGGAGAATGCCGTATCGACGACAACTTTGGATTTTTCAGAGCCAGAATCGCCGATCGCAAACCCGTAGATGATGCAATCAGGATTATCCATGCCAAATTCGACGTTGTACTCGCATTCTTCAGGTTTTACGAAACCGTAGGTGCGAAGGAGTTCTCGCCCAACCAGCCGCTCTGGCGTGGATTGCTTGCGCTTAAACATTGAGAGACGACTAATTGTTTGAGAGTTTGCCTTATCGACTCCTGCCCGCACTCTTGATTTGTTTAACTCCCCATCCGTCTGAAAGAGTGGATAAGACTCAGTCACCCGCACAGTCAGGAAGTGAGCATATTTCCCCATCGGCTTGTAGGGAATTTCTGTATGGAAGAATTTGGAATCGATGTTTTTTAGCAGAGGCATGATTTTTCTCCAAAATGTTATGAATGTTGGTCCGGTAGGGGCGCGGTCTCCGCGCCCTAATGGATGGCAATATTTCGCGATAAATCCTGCATTGGGCGAGGGGACCGCGCCCCTACGGTGGGGCTGAATTATCTGCATTGGGCGAGGAAACCTCGCCCCTACGGTGGGGCTGAATTATCTGCATTGGGCGAGGAAACCTCGCCCCTATGGTGGGGCTGAATTATCTGCATTGGGCGAGGAAACCTCGCCCCTACGGGGTTTGGTCATCTTCTTTTATGTCTCGTTGGGACTGATTCTCTTGGTCTTGCTCCAGGCGGTAGAGAAATTCACAGGTGTCGCGAATCAGGTTGATCTGACGACCCGCTAGACGGGCGCGATCGCCCGCGAAAGCTTGCTCAAACACGTCAACAACGAAATAGCGGGCAAAGTCGAGGACGAGCTGACGTTCTTTTTCGCGATCGCTCACCACCCAACGTCCTTCAGCAGTCGAGTTATGCACCCGATCCATCAGTTTGAAGACTTCTGCCGCCACAACCGTAACGAGAGCATCGTCGTGAAACATGCTGGTTTCAGCCTTGAGGATAGTGTCCGCAGCGATATCGATGGGTTTGAGTACAGCGTTAGCTTTGGCGTTGTAGCGCTTATTGGCCCGATAAAACTGCCGATAGAGGTCGGTGAGCTTTTTGGGATGGTTGAGTGATGAGTCAGGGGTCAAAATCCATTCCTCCTGGTCAAAGTTGTAGGTGGCATAGGGGTCAAAACAGGGGTAGAAGTGGTGAGCGTAGAGCCTGATTTTCTGGGGGCTGGGGGCATCGGCTTTCTGCCCTCGGCTCCACTTGGCGAGATAGGAAAAGACGTGCAACGGGCTGGTTTCGATATCTTTTGCTAGCTCGGTGAAGCGGCCCCAGTTGGCGTCGTAGCCGCCTTTGCCCTGTTTGGCATTAACATCCATGTGGATGGCATAGGCAGCGGTCAGCGTATTCAGGGGAGCCGGACGTTGAATGCCGCTCTCATCCGTCCAGCCTTCGAGGATGAAGTCGAGCCGGAATCGGTCTTGGCCTACCAATGTTCGGAAGGCATGGGGGGCACTGTCGAGAAAGACGCTTTCCTCGAATTCAGCTCCATCGGTAAACGGGGGAATGGGTGACTCAGAGACGACAGTTTTGACATCCAGAATCATTGGAAATGCGAAGGCCAACCAGCTCGGCATCACCCAGGACTCGGTATCGGTGCTGTCGCGCCCTGGAGGCAGAGCCATGAAATAAAAGGTCAGGGGCTTGTCTTCGGGGTAGGAGAGTTTGAAAGTTCTGTCCCGCTTAAAGTTTGGGTCATCATCAAGCAACTGCTTGCGCTGGGCCAGGTCTTCATCCATCAAGAAAGCATCCACGGTCTGATACTTTTCGCGGTTGAAGTTGGCCTCTAGCTGCTTGCTAATGAAGTGGTTACGAATGCTGGTGTCAAAGCGGGTTTGGGCAATGTTGCTGTAGGCCCGATGCAAAAACGAGTTGGTTTCTGGAGTGAAGTAGTAG
>PYEQ01000225.1 GCA_003017785.1 filamentous cyanobacterium CCP5
CCCCAGCAGGGCGGTACCCACCCCAAACAGCCTCACCGTTGGGTCGATCGCCTCGAACATCAGGGCAAAGCGCACCAGGGGAAAGATCCCAGTCTTGACCACCACCCCGGAGAGCAGCGCTGATACAGGGCTCTCCGATTCGGAATGGGTCAGGGGCAGCCACAGCCCCGAGACAAAGATGCCTCCCTTGGTCAGCAGCCCCAGAAAGATCAGGACTACGGCCTCCTGCGAGGCCTGCTCAAACCCGGCAAAAGCGAAAGTCCCGCTGGACTGGTACACCAGCGCCGCCCCTATCAGGTAGAACAGCATCGCCACGTTGCTGACAAACAGGTAGCGCAGCCCTACCCAGATGGCGTAGCTGGTGCGGGGATAGGCAATCAGCAAAAAGGCGGCGATGCTGATCACCTCCAGGGCCACGTAGAGGCTGATGAAATCGGCGCAGATGAAGACGGCATTGACGCTGCCGTGGAGCAGCAGGGTTTGAATGAAAAAGAAATTCGTGCGATCGCTGCTCCAGCAGTAGAGCACTACCGCCGCCGTCACCAGGGCATTGGTGACGATGAAGAAGCCGCTGAGTCCGTCTACCACCAGGGTGACCCCAAAGCGATCGATCAGCTCCAGGGTGAGTGGTTCGGGGTTAATAGCGTGAATCAGCCCGTAGATCAAAGAGACAAACGCCGTCACCAGGGCCAAGCAGCGGCCATGACGGGGCAGCCAGTAGCTGGCAAATCCCAGGGCCAGGGGTAGGGCAATCCAAAGAATTGTCAGTTCGCTCATTTCAACCCCTCGATCTCGTCGGTTTCCAGGGTGGGCACGTCTCGGGCAATTTTCATCACCCCCACCAGCATCAGCGCCTGGATCGAAAAGCCAATGACGATCGCCGTCAGAATCACCGCCTGGGGCACCGGATCGGCGTAGGCATAGCCGTTACTTTCAGCCGCGATCGGCGTATGCAGCCCGCCACGGGCCGCGATCAGCACGTACACGGCGATTACCCCGGTACTCATCACGTCCATGGAGATAATTTTCATCATTAAGTTGCGCTTGAAGATGATGCCGAGAAAGCCACACAGGACGGTAGCGAAAATGCAGGCGGTGAGGGCAGCCATGGGGATTCGGTTGAATTGGTCAGTTCGGTAGGGGCACGGCACTGCCGTGCCCCTACGGTGGTTTATTTCACGGATAGGGTTGGTTCTGGGGTAGTTGCTGGCTGACCCTTTAAAGCCCATTGCAGCAAGGGCGGTGCCAGGAACGTGGTCAGAATCACCATGACGATGATCGCTGCCTCGAGCGGCTTACTCAGAACGCCGCTGGCAGCGCCGATGCCCGCAAATACCAGGCCCACCTCCCCACGGGGAATCATGCCGATGCCGATCGCCAGTCGATTCACCCCAGGCTTGCCAAACACGGCCCAGCCCGTAACCAGCTTGCCGACGATCGCCACCGCAATCAAAAAGCTGGCGATAATCAGCCCAGCCCGGTTTTCTGCTACTGCCGGATTGAGCACGCTCAGATCAGCCTTGGCCCCCACCGTGACGAAGAAAATCGGCACTAGAATGTCGGCGATCGGCATTACCTGCTGATCGAGTTCTTTACGCCTGTCGGTTTCATCCAGCACCAGACCAGCGGCAAAGGCTCCCAAAATTGCCTCCAGGTGGATGACGTTGGCCAAAAACGCCATCACCAGAGCAAAGGTGAACGCCGGAATCAGCAGGGCCCCACGGGTTTGCAGTTTTGAGGCGATCGCCTCAAAACTCTGGTTGAAAAACTTCCCCAGCAAAATTGAGCCAATTAAAAAGGCGCTGGCGCTGATGATCAGATACACCACGTTCATCAGATCCACTTCGCCGGTTTTCGCCAGACTGGCTACCACCGCCAGTACGATGATGCCGAGCACATCGTCAATCACTGCTGCGCCAACGATGATCTGGCCTTCCGTGGACTTTAGGTGGCCTAGCTCCGACAGCACCTTAGAAGTAATGCCGATGCTGGTGGCGGTCAGAGCCGCTCCTGCAAAAATCGCCGGGATAACTGGTACATGGAACAACATCACCAGGCCGACGGTACCGAGCATAAACGGAGCCGCGACTCCCACTACGGCGACCACTGCCGCCTGGTAGCCCACTTTGGTCAGTTCCCGCAGGTCTGACTCCAGACCAATCTCGAACAGCAGAACGATCACCCCCAGCTCTGCTAGAACCTCAATCACCTCGCTCTGACTGGCGAAGATATGGGCAACCGCTTCCCCGTCCAGGTTCCCCAGCCATTGCAGCACCGACATCACAACAGAATCGGCCGCTGCCCCGGTTTCAGGGAACACCAGCAGGTGCAGGGCCGAAATGCCTATAATCACGCCACCTACCAGTTCCCCCAGCACCGGAGGCAAATCCAGACGTTTCGACAGCTCGCCCCCCAGCTTGCTCATGGTGTAGATCACCACCAGCGTCAGCAGCACCCCGGCCAGCACAAAAGACCCGTAGTCTGCTTCAGGAGTCTCTGCCAGGACATAGGGTATCGAAGGCCATACATCAACCCAGTTGGGCGGTAAAACACTTGAGAAAACGTTTGACACCATAATCACTGCGTTTCAGAAAGCGACAAGTTGAAAGAGAAGACAAATTTGTTGAGGCAACGAATTAGCTAGTTACAGGTTGTTTGAGTTGGTATGGCCTAACCGAACCTTTGTTGCTGGTTTATTCCTTTGGAAAGGCTCTGCCAACACTTCGTTCTGCCCGACCTACGATTAAGGAAAGCCAAGCAGAGAAAGGCATTAAACCTGATCCTTCTATCGATGCGAAGCGCTTGAACAGCTTTGACAGACCAACCCTGCCGCGAGGTCCAGGACGGCTCTGGCTTCTTGGCCAACTTTCGGTTGAACGCTCTTGGTCATAGGAGTCCGAGGGGATCTCGCTCCCCACCTCGACTTAGACGGTGGCAGTGCCGCCTAAGTCAACCAGTTGTTGCGGCTCTGCGTCAGGGAACACCTGACAGACAGCATCCCGCAGAGCATCGGCCCGATTCATATACAGGTGGTCAGAGGGCACGATAGTAAACACCTCCAGCTTCTCCAGGCGGCGGCGAGTCTGCCCAGCCGCCCCCACGATGTACACCTGACGGCCCGCCTCAGCCGCTTCTTTGACTGCGTTTTCGAGCGCTAGAGAAGCCGTCACCCCCATGTGAGGCACATCGCTGAGGTCAAAGACGATCGCGTCACAGTTAGCGATCGCGTTGTGCTCCCGAGAAATGGCCTTGGCCACGCCGAAGATCATCGGCCCGCCCAGCCGGAAAAGCAGCACCCGACCGTTGCCCTCATCCAGCCAGCGCCTTTCGTCCTCATCCAGCAACACCTCGTCATCGGCATCAGAAATCACCTTTACCGATTCCGCCTGTAGGGCGCTCATCCGCTCAATGGTGAGAATGTTGGCCACAAACACCCCCACCCCCACGGCCACGATCAGATCCACCAGCACCGTCAGAATGATGACGCCGTACATGATGACGGCCCCTTTCACAGACACATGGTGAGCCCGCTTCAGGAAGTCCCAGTCGATGATGTCGATACCGACTTTGAAGGCAATCCCCGCCAGCACCGCTAGGGGAATGGTGGCCGCTAGCCCAGAGGCTCCCAGAATTACGATCAGCAGCACAAAGGCGCGGGTCAGACCCGATAGGGCAGTGCGGCCCCCGGTCTGGATATTTACCACGGTGCCCATGGTGGCCCCGGCTCCGGCGATGCCGCCAAATAGACCCGACATCAGGTTGCCTAGGCCCTGACCGATGAGTTCTTTATTGGAATCGTGCTCGGTGCGGGTCAGGCTGTCCGCCACCAGAGAGGTCAGCAGCGCGTCGATACAGCCCAGCATCCCCAGCACCGCCGCGTTTACAAACATCAGCTGGAGCTGTGCGGTGCTAAAAGTCGGCACCTGCATCGCCGGGAAGCCCGCCGATATTTCGCCAATCCGGCGAATGTCTAACCCTGGGAACAGAACGACAGACAGCACGGTGCCCACGATTAGCGCCACCAGCTGAGGCGGTACGATCCGCTTCAACTTCGAGGGCATGAACCAGATGATGCCGACGGCTACCGCAGCCAGTAAGGTTTCGGCGGGCTGAATGTTGGCCAGCAGCTCCGGCACTGCCCGTAGGGTGCCGACCACCCCGCCCTTAGGACTGGCCTGCCCTAAGAACGGTGCCAGCTGCAAAATCACCAGAATCACGCCGATGCCGGACATAAAGCCCGAAATCACCGTGTAGGGCATCATTGTCACGTATTTGCCCAGCCGCAGCGCCCCGAAAATCATCTGGAAGATGCCCGCCATCATCACCACAGTGAAGGCCATGGCCATGCCGTTTTCCGGGTTGGCGGCGGTGAGGTTGGCAATGACCGCTGTCATCACCACGGTCATCGGACCGGTGGGCTCCGAGATCAGGGTTGGCGTTCCCCCAAACAGGGCGGCAAAAAAGCCCACGAGCACGGCTCCCCAAAGCCCGGCAGCGGCCCCCGCTCCAGAGGCTACACCGAAAGCCAGGGCCATCGGCAACGCGATCACGGCCGCGGTCACTCCCCCAAAGAGATCACCCCGGACGTGTCTGAAATTGATGCTGTTAGTTAGCTGCACTACCAACTACCTGTGTAAATGAACCTGTACGGACCAAACCTGTGAACTTAGAGTGTCGAGAACTTACGCCCTGCTGGAAGCTAGCGCTAAGCCTGCTCTGCCATTAAACCTACTTCGATATCTATCGGGCTGACATTTCAAACGAATTGGGTTTTTTATTGAATAGATTTAAGTCTATTCAAAAATCCTTTTCATTAATTTGAGTCTATCTATGGGTGACCACGATCGCAACTCTCGCCACCCTGATTTTTCGTCATCGGGTCTACAAGCAGCGCTGTTTAGCAGCCTAGGCTGTATCGTCAGCTGTGCCCTTGCAGAAATGACTAATTACGAAGCGATCGCTCAAAAAGCGCGATTAGCCATGTATTCTCAGAAAGTCATCAGCCGACTATGGTGCTGTTGAAGCTAGCCTTTCAGACCTATTTGGCTGACTATCGCCGTCTGAGCGTCAATATCCTGCGAACTGTTCGTATTTGGGAGCAGACTAACCATGACTGGGTTCATTATCAGCACCATCGTCACAGCCATCAGCCTGCTGATTATTTCTAAAATTCGCCCCATCGGCGTCGAAATCGATAGCCCCTTTAAGGCCCTGCTGGGCGGGGCCATTATCGGTGCCTTTAGCGGCTTTAGTGGTCTATTTCCCGATGCCCTGCGCACCGGCATTGCCATCCTCAGCTTGGGGCTGATTCCGCTGATCAGCAGCGTAATCATTTTTGGTCTAGCGGCCTGGCTAGTGGATGGCTTCGAGCTACGCTACAAGTTTTGGAGCGCTTTGCTAGGAGCGATCGCCCTGGCCATCATTAATTCAGTCCTGTTCTTTGTGCTGGGACTGCTAGGACTGGCCTAGGCGGAATGGAGAGAATAGGGGATAGAGGCAATAGGGATAGGAAAAGATGTGTCATCACCTATATTCCTGCCCCCTAATTTCCCATCACTGCATAAACTGACTACAAAAATCCTGGATCTCCTCAATCTCTTTGACCTTTTCCCGCTCAGAATGATTTAGCTCGGCTTTGGCGGCGTCACCGACTGGATAGTTTCTGAGGTAGTCCCCAGCGGACTGGCATCCCATGGTTAGCAGGGTGCTGAGAATGTCTACCGGCTGGGGCGTTAGCCGATAGGGCCGCTGAGGCAGATCCCAGAGCCGCCAGAGCAAAACCCTATTGTCAAATCCCGCAGAAGCCAGGATTTCGCCGCCATTGGGGTCAAACTCTACGCTGGCGATTTCCCGGCTGTGGCCATCCAGGCTAGAAATTAGCTCCCCCTTAGCGGTCCAGAGTCGAACATAGCCATCCTGGCTGGCAGTGGCTAAAAATTGACCATCGGTGCTGAAGCTGATCTTGGTAACGGGCTCGGTGTGTTCCCGCAGGGTGGCCATCAGCTTGCCCTGGGGGCTCCAAAGCTTAACCATCTGGTCGCTGCCGCCAGTGGCAATTTGGCCGCTGACTGGGTTGACCGCAACCGCCAGGACATGATCGCTATGGCCTCCCTGTTCGGCATTTAAACGAAGTAAAGGCTGGGGACTGCCCCGGCGGTCGTCAAAGAGGGGCCAGATTTCTACCTGCCCCTCTGCGCTGGCCGTGGCTTTGGTGCCGAAGGCAAGCCAGCGGCCATTGTGACTAAGGGCGAGGCTGGTAACAATGCCGGCGGCTGCGATGGTCTGGCGAGGTTTGGGGGGGGATTGAGCAAGATCTTGGGGATTCCAATCGAGCAGATCGGAGATGGCCCATCGTTTGACCGTATAGTCGGCTCCACCGGAGATTAGCCAGTTGCCATCGGGGCTAAATTCAACGGCTAGAGCGCCTTGGTTGACCCCGCCTGAGTCAGTGGTGTGGGCTAGGACCGTGCGATAGGGGCTGTCTGTGTTGATATCCGGTCGCCATAGCTGGATTTGACCGGTGTTGGTGGCCGCTGCCAGCAGCTCGCTGTTGGGGCTGTAGTCGATATCCAGGACATTCCTGGGACCAGCGTAGAGATGCGATCGCAGCTTGGCATCCGGCCGCCACAGCCGAATCGTGTCGACGCCGCTGGAGGCAATCACCTGACCGTCGGGTCGGTAGGTGACATCAAAGACGCGGTTTTCATGGGGTAGCGGCTGCACTGGGCTGTCAATGTTCCACAGCCGAATGGTGCCGTCTTTACTCGAAGATGCCAGAATTGCCGTGGGGGAACGTCCAGGCTGGTCCAGGCTGGCTGATGGCGGAGCAAAGGCCAGGCTGAGAATCTCATCCCCATGGCCCTCTAGAACATCCAGCAGGGTGCCTTTTTCCCGAGACCAGAGACGCACGGCATTATCGGCTCCAGCCGTGGCCACGATGCGATCGCCGGGGCCAAACGCCACCCGATGAACTGGATCATCATGGCCTCGCAGGGTGTATTGCAGAAAGTCTTCGCCAGGTTTGGGGTGCAGGCTCCAGAGCTTGACCGTGCGGTCTTCGCTGGCGGTGGCCAGGGTTGCCCCGTCGCCACTAAAGGTCGCCTGGTGGATGGTGCCCTCATGGCGGCCCAGGGTTTCCAGGCGCTGCTGACTGGGAGTCCAGAGCTTGACGGCACCGCTGCTGCCGACGATCGCGACCGCCTGTCCGTCAGGACTAAACTGCACTGAAATCACCCGGCCCGGAACTTCTTTGGGGGCTGCGCTTAGATCGTTATAGTCCGTCTGCTGGAGCAGGGTGCCATCCCGGTCCCCCAGCCTGACAAGGCCACTGGCA
>PYEQ01000226.1 GCA_003017785.1 filamentous cyanobacterium CCP5
GGTGTGGGACGAGCAGAAGGGCACGATCGACCACTACTACTGGTACTACGCGACCTACGCGCTGTTCCAGTACGGCGGCACGCACTGGAAGGACTGGCAGAAGAAGCTCGAGACCGCGGTCGTCAAGCAGCAGCACCAGGACAAGAGCAAGAAGAACCTGTTCGGCTCCTGGGACCCGGTCGGCGCGTGGGGTGAGGACGGCGGTCGCGTCTACTCGACGGCGATCCTGACGCTGACGCTCGAGGCCTACTACCGCTACTCGCGCCTCGTGCGCTGAGCGACGCCCCGGCCTGCCGGACGGACCGCTGCGCGGCCCGCGTCGTCCCGAGGGGCGGCGCGGGCCGCGCCGCTTCCGGGCGGCGCACCAGCCCCAGGTGCCGGGCCCGCCCTTGAAGCCGCGCCGGCCGCCGTGGATCTCGCAGCGATCGATCGGCCCGGCGTAGAACGCGACGCAGCCGCCGAGCGGCGCGAACGCCGGCGTCGGCGACGGGTAGGTCCAGGCGACGCCCGGCAGCGGCGCCGCGCCCTCGACGCGCAGGTCGAGGTAGCGCGCCCGCCCCTTCCACTCGCAGACCGTCGCCGGCCTCGCGCCGAGCACGAGCGCCGCGCGCCCGGCGGCCGTCAGCTGGTCGAGGGGCAGGTAGTAGGTCGGCGGGTGCGAGGTCTCGAGCACGCGCAAGGCGTGCGCGTCGCGGGCGATCTCGACGCCGGCGTGCACGATCCGGATGCGGCCGTCGAAGCGTTCGAGCCGCGGCGGCCGCGGGTAGTCCCAGACGTCCTCGCGCGCGTGTCCGACCATGTGCGGGCGATCGCCGGGCTGCCGATCGGATCTATTGATCTGGTTCAACCCGGAGCCTCAGCGGTGATACTGGCCAGGGGCAACAGCGACAATCCCCGCTTCACCGGCATGGCCACCGCGTTACAGGTGCCCACCAGCCAACTGCGGCTGTTTGGCAAACCCAGCGCCCACCCCAATCGCCGCATGGGGGTAGCTTTAGCCTTGGGCGATACCCCTGACCAGGCCCGGGAACGGGCTGCGGCCTGCGCCGCAGCGGTGGAAGTGGTGGTGTAAATCTCCTTCCACCACAGCCATGGAGTTGCCCATGGGGTTGGCAATATAAAGTAGGCGTTGCCGGTCAAACATCGTAGAGTAGTTAACCGACTGCGATCGCGATCCCCCATCACCCCTGATTTCAATCATGGTTAAATCCTGGAAAAAGTTTACCCTGCTGGCCCTCTGCGGTCTGCTGCTCACCTGGCTGCTGGGCTGCGGTGCCTCCAGCACGAGTAGCAGCGCCGATGGCAGCCAGGAAATCGAGTTCTGGACCATGCAGCTGTCCCCTCAGTTCGACGACTATTTCAACGCGGTGATTGCTGAGTTTGAAGCCGAAAATCCTGGGGTCGAGGTGCGCTGGGTGGACGTTCCCTGGGCGGATATGCAGAGTAAGATTCTGACCGCCGTTTCAGCGGGCACCGCCCCGGACGTGGTCAACCTCAACCCCGACTTCGCCGCCCAGCTAGCGGGCAAAGGGGCGTGGCTACCTCTGGATGAAACCATTTCTGCCAGCGAAAAAGAAGTCTATCTGCCCAAAATCTGGCAGGCCAACACCCTTAATGGCAAAAGCTTCGGGATTCCCTGGTATTTGACCACCAATATCACCTTTTATAACCAGGAGATCCTCAGTCAGGCTGGGGTCGAGCCTCCCACCACCTACGCCGAACTAGCGGAGGTGGCCCGCCAGGTAAAGGACAAAACCGATAAGTATGCCTTCTTCACCACCTTCGTATCCGAAGATTCCGCCGATGTGCTCCAGTCCTTTGTGCAAATGGGAGTTGACCTGGTGGATGATTCTGGCCAGGCGGCGTTCGACACCCCCGCAGGTCGAGCCGTCTTCCAATACTGGACCGATTTATTTCAGCAAGAACTGCTGCCGCGCGAAGTACTGACCCAGGGCCACCGCCGGGCCATTGACCTATACCAGTCAGGGGAGGTGGCGCTGCTGTCCACCGGAGCCGAATTTCTTACCACCATCGAAACCAACGCCCCAGACATCGCCCAGGTTACCGGTAGCAGTCCCCAGATTACCGGGGAAACTGGCAAGCAAAATGTCGCAGTCATGAACCTGGCCCTGCCCCAGTCCACGGAGGCTCCGGAGGCTGCCCTAGCCTTTGCCCTGTATCTAACCAACGACCAGAATCAGCTGGCCTTTGCCAAGGCGGCCAACGTCCTGCCTTCCACCCAGCAGGCTCTAAAAGACAGCTATTTCACCGAACCCGCTGCCGATACCCCGCTGGCAGCGGCGCGCTCAGTCAGCGCCAGCCAGATGCAGGCGGCTGAGGTGCTGGTGCCCGCCATGGATGACCTGAATGTTCTCCAACGGGCGATCTACACCAACCTGCAGGCAGCGATGCTCGATCAAAAGAGCGTTGACCAGGCCGTCACCGATGCGGCAGCTGAATGGAATAACCGCTAAGTTCACGACAAGCAGCTCCAACTATTGGCCCATGCTATGCCTTTGGAAACTGGTCAAACCCAGCGGTATCGGCCACTATTAACAGGAGCGATCGCATTGGCAAATTCTAGAGAGTTATTCCCATGCTGGAGCAACTAGTTCGCCCGCTTGTGCGCACCCAAATCGAGGTTTTGGCTAAGGCCCCATCGGCTGCTGGCCGATTGACCAGCATGATTTCCCAGTGGCTGGGCTATCTGGGGGTCAGGGCTGAGGTCAAACAGCTCAGAACCGCCGATGGCAAAATCCACGTCTCCATGGTGGTGGATCGCCCGGAGCAGTGTCGGGAGCAGGAGTGGCAGAAAATTCTCACCAATATCCGGCAAAATCACCGCTCTGAGGAAGAGAGTTTCGAGCTCACCTATGCCCGCATGAGCGAGCCCCAGCGCAGCAAGGTGCACCGGCTGCTGGCCCATGTGATTCAGGCAGGCAGCTCCGAAAACCCCCTCGACAGCTGGCCTCAGCTCCAGACCCACCTGGCCGACATGGGCATGAACGAGATGCTGCTAGCTGGCATCAAAGCCGGACTAAAGCAGCCCGCCAGCCTCGATGCCCTGTTGAAGAATCTGGACCCTGAAGTCGCCGCCTTTGTGCTGTCTCGGGGCATCGCGATCGCCCTGCTGGACCGCCAGATTAACCAAGACGAAGACGACGCCCTCAAGGCTCTGTATTCGGTGCTGGAGCAGCGATCGGCTTAGGAGGTGAAGAGTTAGAATGCCTACCCCTGCCTCCTCACTCCTAACTCGAACCAACAGCCTAGCTTTCCATCCTCACCGCCCTGGTCGACCACGGTCGCCCCCTTAGCGCAGGGCAAACTTGCGAACCGCCAGCAGACTGCCCATCAGCCCCACCAGAGTGCCCAGGCCAAGCAGAGATACCGGCAACAGCAGAGTCTGCTGGGGGGATAAGGCCAGCCCGTTGGCCAAGAACTGAATAAAATCCGCCTGCTGGCTGGCCATGCCGGCCACAAATCGCTGAATGCTAAACAGCAGACCCCAGGAGATGCCGGCCCCCGTCAGGCCAAACAGGGCCCCCTGCAAAATAAACGGAAAATAAATCCAGACATTGGTGGCACCCACCAGCTGCATCACCTCAATTTCGCGCCGTCGAGCCAGCACGATCAGGCGGATGGTGGTGGTAATCACGGCCGTGGCGGTCAGGCTCAAGATGGTGATTACAAACAGGCTCACCCATCGCAGCCCCTCGTTAAGCTGGGCCAGGCGGGTGACCGCTTCATCGACATAGCTCACGGAATCAACGCCCTGCATCTGTCCAAGCTGGTTGGCTAGCTCGGGCACATCCTCTGAAGAGCGGGCCTTCACCTTGAGTTCGTCAACCAGGGGATTGCCGTTGAGCTGCTCGGTGGCTCCCTCAATATCGGAAATACCCAAATCCTGAACCAGGGCTTCCCAGGCGGTTTCCTTACTTACGGCCTGCACCGACACCACTTCCGGCATCGACTCCAGCACTGGCTTTAGGGTATTGGCCTGGACGCCGCTATCCAGATAGGCGGATACCTCCAGCTGGCTACCAAACTGGTTCAGCAGCTGCTCTAGCTGCCAGGTGGACTGGAGGCTGATGCCGAACAGAAACAGCAGCACCGTGATGGTGCTGATGGCGGCCCAGTTCATCCAGCCACCCCGCCTCAGGCCGAGCAGGGTTTCGCGCAGCAGATAGTCCGACTTGGTAAACAGCTTCAACATCGATAATGACCGGTCGAAAGGACTTTACCTGTAGGGTCATCCGGGGAGGAAAGCGATCGCGTGGCCTCTGGGGTTTTGTTTAGAGCACGGTTAGATTAGGCCGGGAAACAGGGCTTGTCAAGCTCTCGTATTACGCCGTTACAAGTCTCTATCAGCCAGTTCGTAGCCCTGCCCCAAGTTCTTTCAAATAGCCTAAAGCAGATGCTCTTAGAACGTCACCCCAGAGCCTAAATCAGCGCCTAAAAACAAAAAAACGCTGCGTTTCGGGTTTCCATTGGTACACTCACATAACGAAACGCCCTGACTTGCAGGATTCGCTGTTTTTATGACCCCGCGCCGTCGCCGTCGCCGTCGACCCGTTCAGCCCACCTCACAGTTTCGAGGCGGGCGGTGGCCCTTTAGGACTATTTTTTCTCTCCTGAAGGGGCTGCGCCTGTCATACCGCTCAGCCCAACGACCATCACCACGGCCAGCCAGCGGTCCTCGGCGGCGGCCCCTCTCTCCGGCCGCCAGGGCATCCCTGCGGCGGCGCCAGGCCCAGCGCCGACTGACTCGGATCGCCACCCTGGCGATTCTGGGCTCGGCGATACTCCTAGCGGCCTTTCGCACCGCTGGCAGCTACCTGGTTCAGCCCAGCCTAGTCGACCATCAGCCAATCGGCGAAATCGTCAACCAGCCTGCCGTGGCCACTAGCGTCGAGCAAATCAAATCAGCGAATGGTCGGCCTACCCTGTCTCCCCTGCCCGTAGCCGAAGAAACCTGGCAGTGTCAGGTGGTCGTCATCGGCGGCAGCCTTGGGGGTGTCGCGGCCGCCTCCCACGCCATGCAAACCGGGGCCACCACCTGCCTGATTGAGCTTACCCCCTGGCTGGGGGGACAGATCAGCTCCCAGGGGGTTTCAGCGATCGATGAGTCTCGGGCCATGCGCTACCGGGACAATTTCTCCCCCAGTTGGGAGGCGTTCAAACGCACCATTCGCAGCCGCCCCGTCTACCTGCCGGGCTGGTCGGGGCTGCCCTCCCCCATAGCAGTGAGTGAAATCAATAGCTGCTGGGTAGGGGAGCTGTGCTTTCCCCCCCGGGCCGGGGCCACCGCCGCCGAAATGTGGATGCGATCGGCTGCCGAGCATTCCCCCAAGAGTCGCTGGTCGACCTCCACGGCTTTTAAGGGGGCCGCCTTCGACGCTAGCGGTCGCAATGTTACCGCCGTCTACGCCGTTAAGCGCACTCCTCGATCCGCTACCTATGCCCCCCAGGGCAAGCTTTCGGCAGAACTGCTTGAGTGGTACGCCTGGGGGGATGACGAAATTTATGATAAGACGCCGATTCGGTTAGAGGCCCCCCCGGGAGAGCGGCTGTTGGTGATTGACGCCACGGATACCGGTGAGCTGGTGGGCTGGGCCAATTTCCCCCATCGAGTAGGCTCTGACGCCCAGGGATTCACTGGCGAGGTTAATGCTGCCTCTAAAAGCAATCCAGACTGCACCCAGGCCTATACCTATCCCTTTGTGCTGTCGACGATTGATGACGGGGGTACCAGCTATCAGCAGCTAAAGCAGCTAAAGCCTAGCTTCCCACGGGAAGAATTTCAAAAACAGTACGACCTGGAGCGATTTCCGTTTTTCCACAGCAGCAGCGTGTTTAACTACCGCCGCATTGTTAGCAGCCGCCAGGTTGATGCCGCCCTCAACCGCAGCCACCAGGGCGAGATGAGCATGATCAACTGGAATCGTGGAAATGACTGGCACCTGATGGATCCGCCGCTGATTTTTACTGAAGAGGATATTGCCCTTAGCGGACAGCATCAAAACTGGATTGGGGGGATATCGGTGGAGTCTTTAAAGCTGGGGGAGGAGAACTCGCTCCTGTTCGCCGAATGGCTCATCGAAACCCATTCTGAGCCAGACCTACCACTAACTTTTCTCTCAGGGCCGGACGCCCCCTTGGGTACCCATTCTGGCCTCAGCATGGTGCCCTACATCCGGGAGGGACGGCGAATTTTAGGTCGTCCGGCCTACGGCCAGGACAGTTTCATGCTGGTGGAGTCTGATCTGCGGGAAGACATGACCGGCGGACGCAATTTCAGCCCCAGCGCGGTGGCCTTGGCCCACTACGACATTGACATCCACGGCTGCCGCTATCGGGACAACAGTCCCACCTATGAAGCCTCTAGTGCCAGCATTAAGGAGTTTGTGGTGCGGCCCCTGCAAATTCCCCTGGAAGCCCTGATTCCCCAGGGGGTAGACAACGTCATGATCGGCGGCAAGAGTATTGCCGTTAGCCACATTGTCAACGGGGTAACGCGGGTGCACTATGGCGAGTGGAGCATCGGGGCGGCGGCTGGAGCTACGGCGGGCTGGCTGCTCCACCACGGCAAGCCGGCGGATCTGACCCCAGCCCAGATCGTAGTCACTGGACAGATGCCCTTTTTGCAGCAATTTTTGATCAATGAAGGGCTAAAGATGACCTGGTAGACCGGGCGGATTCCCCTAGAACTGATTTGGCCAGAAGTAATGCGTATGTTGCCTCTCCTCCGACGAATCTGTGTTGGAGTCTGTCTACTGTTAGGCCTCGCCAGCTGTGCTGTGCCCCAGGTGAGTGCGGAAGATCGCCTATTTTTAGATCTGCAGGTGGACTTTCTAGACCGCTATGACCTGCCCCAGCAGGGCTTTGAGGGGACCACGGTGGGAGGGCTGTCGGCGATCGCCTACGATCCTCTGACCAGCGAGCTCTATGCCCTCTCCGACGATCGCGGTCGCTACGGGCCACCCCGGTTTTACCGGCTCAACCTGGATTTATCGAGCGATCGCCGCCAAATCACCTCCGTCACGGTCGAATCCGTCACTCCCCTAACCCAGACTGACGGTCAGCCTTTTCCGGCGGGCCAGCTAGATCCAGAGGGCATGGCCCTATCCCCCCGACAGACGGTGCTGATTAGCAGCGAGGGTAATGCAGCCCAAGCCATCCCTTCGTTTTTAGGAGAGTTTGACCGGTCCAGCGGCCAGCTGATCAACCAGTTTCGGCTGCCGGATCGCTACCTGCCCAGTCCCGACCCCGACCAGCCCTCCCAAGGGGTGCAGAATAATCTCAGCCTCGAATCCCTGACCCTGAGTGCGGGCC
>PYEQ01000227.1 GCA_003017785.1 filamentous cyanobacterium CCP5
CCCTTAGACTGCTGGGACATCCAAATTGCCATCAAGATAACAATGCCGCCGCCCCCGGTGAGCAACACCAGGAGCAAGCCAGCCCCTACCCATGCCAGGGAGTTTTGATTTTGGCCGACATCCTGCTGTTTGCCTCTAAGCGAATCTGGCGATCGGTGAGGTCCGTGGTGGCGACTCGATAGTTTTCTAAGCGATCGGCGAGCAGTCGGGACTCTTGCTGCTGGGCTTGAATTTGATCTTCTAAATTGCTAATCAGCTGCTGCTGATCCTGTAGCTGTGCTTCTAACTGGGCAACTCGTTCCTGCTGGGTTTGTAGCTCAGATTCTAGATCTGAGCCATTATCTTGATCCGCCTGAAAACTCGGGGGAGGCGGTACCGGCACCGGTGCAATAGATTCGGCGTTCGCTGCAGAATATGGGTCGGCAATCCTAGCCGAGGAGCTATCAATGCTCATACGAGCCAGCAGAAGCATTAACGCCGCTGCTCCTGTGGTGGTACATCCCGCAATAAACGCAGTTGAATCACTCATAAATCAACTTTCAGCAGTCCCAGCCGTGGAGGGCTCAACTACCTTAGTCCTTCCTAGTTAGCTACCGCCCTATGGAACGTCAGGAACCCAATGCAGTCATGATAGTTCTCCAGACGTAATTTTGGCCGAAATGACTGCAGATTATAGGGTTTGTCAAGTTGGGATAATTTTTTAGGATTGATTCCTGACCGGGTGGCCGCTGGAGATTGGATGACCATAGGGGCCAGGGGACCAACCAATTCACGATAGGATCTCCACGTTGTTGATGGGTAGTCCTATGGCTGAGAGTGAAGATAGATCGCCCAAAAAGCCGCCTCAAAAGCGCGATCGCTCGGATGACAAACGGCGTGGTGGGCGCCGGGGCGGCCGAGGCGGGCAGGAAGAGAGAAAGCCTGCAGTTCCTCCGGCCCTGATGCGGGGGCCCCGTCCGGTAAAAGCCAAGCCTGTAGAGGAGGCTCCTCCAGAGGCCGCGTCTGAAGAGACGGTTACGGAGGACATCGAAGGAACCGTATCCGATCCCAGCAGCGAGACCTCCGAGTCCGCCTAAAGGTAAAGAAATATTAAGATAAGGGCAGACGAATTCTTAGCTTTGCCATGGGCGCTATTCCCCAACCGGTCAACGCCGGTAAGCCCAGACCCCTGGGGCGGGTTATGCTGTATTCCCTGCTGACGGGTCTTGCTTACTATGGCTACTACAAGTGGGTGATTCAAGATGAGCTAAGGCGCTACCAGGGGGAGGGCTGGTCGGGAGCTACCTGCCTGTTGCCATTCTTGCTAGGAGTTTTGCTGCCCCAGCTGCTTTGGCGCTTTGATCCGGACGTGCCCGGATGGTTTGGCTGGTTTTCCCTGGTGGGACTGGCCTGGATTTATTTTGTGCAGTTTGACCTGTACCGCACGGTCAATCGTCTTTACCTATCGGCTGGCATGAAGCCTCCCCTGACGGTTTGGTGGCTGTTTGTGCCTGGCCTCAATTTGGTGGTGGGGCTGCGGCAGATTCATTTTTTGAGCGAATATTGGGCGATGGTTGGCAATACTGACGTAGCCGACCCTGTGGCGGCGGCCATTCCGCTGCTTTCGGCCAACCCATAAACCCCCCATTGCTCCGGAAAACTCCAGCAGCCACCCCGTAGACTGGCTAACTGGTCGACCACGAACGGCATCGGGCTTGGCTATTCTGGATGAGGAAATTTCATCGATCGCTGGAGAACTATGGTGTCAGGGCTGCGAATTGCCGGGCTGGCCGCCACTGTTTTGGTGGGAGCAATTGGAATCAGTGGGTGTACTCAAGTGGCCGAAGCGCCACCGGCTTCAACGCCGACGACTGCGGCGAGCGATCGTGATTTGAACGTGGCTCGTTTGCTGTATAGCCGGTCGCCTGTCACCCTGAATCCGCACCTGGCCACCGGCTACCAAGATTTTGAAGCGGCCCGCATCGTCTATGAGCCCTTAGCCAGCTATGACGCCGAGGGACAGCTACAGCCATTTTTAGCCGCAACAGTGCCCACGGTTGAAAACGGTGGGGTGGCAGAAGATGGGCGCTCTGTCACCTGGCAACTGCGCCAGGATGTCACCTGGTCAGACGGGGAGCCGTTCACCGCTGACGATGTGGTGTTCACCTACGAGTTTGTCAGCAATCCACAGGTAGCGGCGGCTACGGCCCAGTTTTACGAAGCCGTAGACGGGGTTGAAGCCCTTGACGATCACACCGTCAAAGTCACGTTTAAGGAGCCCAACCCAGCCTGGTCGGTGCCATTTACCGGTCAAACCGGCATGATTTTGCCCCGCCACGTTTGGTCTGACTACAACAATTTGGAGGCCCGGGAAGCTCTTGCCAACTGGCAGCCCATTGGTACAGGGCCGTATACGGTATTGGGCTTTGAGCCGGGGCTGGTGGTGTTTGCCGCTAACCCTGCCTACTGGGATGGCACCCCTGGTTTAGAGGGACTCGAACTGGTGGGCAATATCGCCCCCTATGCGGCAGCTCGGGACGTGATGGTCGAAGACCAGGCGGACTTTGCCCATAACCTGCAGGTTGAGGCAAAGTCCCTTAATGACCTTAAAGCCCAAGGAAAAGGACGCATCGTCACCGTATTCGGCTCCTATGTGGAGCGAATCATGCTCAACTTCGCCGATCCCTTTGCGGCCACCGAATCGGGGGAACGGGCTAGCGCTGAGGTTCCCCATCCCTACTTTAGTGACTTGCGAGTGCGTAAAGCGATCAATCTGGCCATTAATCGATCTGAGATTGCGACTGAACTCTATGGATTTATGGGAGAACCGGCTTATCAGCTGCTGGTAACCCCAGAGACCTATCTCAGCGAAGCGGATAGAGACACCTACGATCTAGACAAAGCCGGGGCACTGCTGGATGAGGCTGGGTGGATAGACACCAACGAAAATGGGGTTCGTGATAAAAATGGCGTCGAAATGAAACTTCGGTTTCAGGCACCCGTAAATCCAGTCCGGCAGGCGACCCAGTCTGTGGTCAAAGCAGATTTAGAAGCCCTCGGTATCGAGGTGGAAATTGATCGTATTCGGGTCGATGACTTTTTCTCGGCTGATCCAAAGCAAACGAAAAGCCTGAATCATTTCTATGCCGATATGCAAATTTATTCCACCGGCAACGAAAGCCCCGATCCGATTACCTACATGGGCTGGTGGACCTGCGACAAAATTTCGGCTCAGGAAAATCAATGGCAGGATCCCAACAATGCCCGCTATTGCAATTCAGAATACGATGCGCTTTGGCAGGCGGCTAGCCAAGAACTAGATCTCGAACGACGGACCGAGCTATTGAAATCGATGGATCAGCTCCTGGTAGAAGACGTCGCTGTGATCCCCGTTGTCCATCGGGCGATCGCCAATGCGGTCAGCAGTACGCTAGTTGGCCTAGAGCCGACGCCATGGGATACCAGCACCTGGGACATCAAAAATTGGCATCGTCAGGATGATTCCCAAGTGGATAAATAGGCCTTTCGATAGTGGTATCTGAGCTAATTCTTAATCTCAACCTGAGGCTTGATATCGCCATTGTTAACTTTTTATTCGATTTAAGCGGATATATTTTCGCTCAGATATAGCAACGGTTGTAAATGTCATTCTTCCTGGATAAACAGCGATCCCCGTTATGTTTCCATGCTTGAAGAGAACATAAAGAAAATATTAACCGTGTTCAAAGTCATGATTTGATGTAAATCCTGTTTGGCTTAGACTTTGGCTGTTTGGCGCTTAAACATTGGTCCGACGGCGGGAAGGAATAATGAGCTTATCCAACTAGTTCGGACCTAAACGCTATGAAGTCTATGCAGTGCCAAACTTCACTGTGCAGCCGCTGTCGTCATTACACTCCAGAAGGGCGACGAGGCGGACAGTGTGGCCTACTAGGCGTCCAGGTCAAAGGCAGCTGGAAAGCCTGCTCGCTGGTTATGCCGGTATTTTTCACCCAGGCCACGATGCTTGAATCCCTAGAGGCTTTGCTTCAGCCTCTAGAAAAAGAGTTGCAGGTAGCTGAAGAGAAACGAACCTTAGAAGTCCTTTATTCATCAAAAAGATAGGCCGGGGATCATCCGGTAGTCGACAGCAAGATCAAAAAAGGCACCTCACTGAGGTGCCTTTTGATGTAAGGCAATGAACTAAGGTAGCCATGGATATTGGCTAAAGTCAGGCGATCGCTTATCTAAAAATGCCTGCTTGCCCTCAGCCCCTTCTTCACTTAAGTAATAGAGCATCGTTGCATTTCCGGCGAGCTCTTGCAGACCGGCTTGGCCATCGCAGTCGGCATTGAAGGCGGCCTTCAGACAGCGAATGGCGATCGGGCTTTTTTGGAGGATTTCTTCGGCCCACCGCACCCCTTCTGCTTCCAGTTCTGCAAGAGGCACCACCGTATTCACTAGTCCCATTTCTAAAGCCTCTTGGGCGGAATACTGCCGGCATAAAAACCAAATTTCCCGGGCTTTTTTCTGGCCTACAAGGCGAGCTAAATAGCTGGCCCCAAAGCCGCCGTCGAAACTGCCTACCTTGGGGCCGGTCTGACCAAAGATGGCATTGTCGGCGGCGATGGTGAGGTCGCAGACGACGTGGAGCACATGGCCCCCGCCGATCGCGTAGCCCGCTACTAGGGCAATCACCACCTTGGGCATGGATCGAATCAGCCGCTGTAAATCCAGTACGTTGAGACGGGGCATGCCGCCAGCATCGATGTAGCCCCCCTTGCCCCGCACGCTCTGATCCCCACCTGCGCAGAAGGCGTATTTGCCATCGGTATGGGGACCAGCCCCGGTAAGCAGTACTACCCCAATGGTGGTGTCCTCCCGGGCATCGCTGAAGGCGCTGACCATCTCGCTGACGGTCTGGGGGCGAAAGGCATTGCGCTTGTGGGGACGATTGATGGTGATTTTGGCTATGCCCTTAGCTTTGTGGTAAAGAATGTCTTCGTACTGGTGAACCTGCTGCCAGTCCATAGGCGATCGCAACTCGACAAGCCTTCAGAATCCCACAAAACATTAAGAACCGTCGCTAGCCTCTTCTCAAGGCCGATTTGCTACCGGACAATAGCGATCGGTAGATTTACCGTTTTTAACAAACATGGCTTACTACTGGTTTAAGGCATTTCATATCGTCGGCGTCGTGGTCTGGTTCGCCGGATTGTTCTATCTGGTGCGTTTATTTATCTATCACGTCGAGGCCGAAGCCGAGCCGGAACCCGCTCGAACCATTCTCAAAAACCAGTATGAGCTGATGGAAAAGCGGCTCTACCGGATCATCACCACCCCCGGTATGGTGGTCACCGTGGCGATGGCGATCGGGCTGCTATGGCTGATGCCCGAATATCTGCACCAGGGTTGGATGCATGCCAAGCTGGGCGTGGTAGCGCTGCTGCTGGGTTATCACCACTATTGCGCCCGGTTGATGAAAAAGCTCCATAAGGGGGAATGCCAGTGGTCGAGCGGGCAGCTGCGGGCCCTCAATGAAGCCCCCACTCTGCTGCTGGTAGTCGCCGTGATGCTGGTCATCTTCAAAAACAACCTGCCCACCAGCGCTACGACCTGGCTAATCGCCGGACTGGTGGTGGTGATGGCTGCGACGATTCAGCTCTATGCCCGCAAGCGCCGTTTAGATAGAGAAAAGCAGCAGGGCGAAGTCCCTGCTGCAGATGCCCAAGCCCTGCAAAATTCCTAGCTGAGGTTGGTCTTCCCAGCCCGACAATCAAACCAGACAGCCTTTGCCCAGGTACCCCAGTCTGTGCTGGCAGCCTTTTGCTAATGGTCGGGACTTTACTGCCGGGCGACAGGTCAACCTTTCCTCACCCTCTCCTATGCGCCTCCAATCTAAGCTGACGGCCCTGGCTGTTGTTTGTCTGCTGCTAGGGGGGCTGGTCGGGTTCTGGCCCCTCTCCGGACAGGCGCAACCCGTGGCTACTGGTACAGGCGGGGCCGTTGCTTCCGTAGATAGGCGCGCTACCGAAGTCGGGATTGAAGTGCTGCGTCGAGGGGGTAACGCGATCGATGCAGCTGTGGCTACCGCTGCGGCCCTGGGCGTTGTCGAACCATTTTCGGCGGGCATTGGCGGCGGTGGCTTTATGGTGATCTATCGGGCTGATCTGGATGAGGTCATCACCCTTGACGGCCGAGAAACTGCCCCAGCTGCAGTCATTCCTGATTTGTTTACGGATCCTGATAGTCCTACGGGCGATCTTCTGCCCTTTTTCCCAAATCGCATCAGCAGTGGCCGCGCCGTAGGCGTCCCCGGGACCCCTTTGAACTGGGAGACAGCTTTAAGCCGCTATGGCACCCTGTCCCTAGCAGAGGCGTTGGCTCCGGCGATCTCCCTGGCTGAGAATGGCTTTACTGTCGATGCCACCTTCGCCAGCCAAATCGCCGACAACCAGGAACGCTTCGCCGCTTTTACCAGCACCCGCAAACTGTATCTCCCCTATGGGGTTCTGCCTAAACCGGGCAGTCAGTTTCGCAACCCTGACTTGGCTCAAACCTACCGACAGCTAGCAGAACAGGGGACGAATGCCTTTTACCGGGGAGAGATTGCCGAGGCGATTGTCACAACGGTGCAGAATCCCCCAGTGGTTGAGAACCCTAGCTTTCCAGCGCTGCCAGGGGAGATGACCCTGGCGGATCTAGATCGCTACCAGATATCGATACGCCCTGCCGTCAGATCCACCTATCGTGACTACACCCTCTACGGCATGGGTCTGCCCAGCAGTGGCGGCATCACCGTGGCCCAAATTTTGAATTTGCTGTCGGGATTTCATTTAGCCGGGATGGATCGAGCGGAGGCGATTCATACCCTGCTGGAGGCAGAACGGCTGGCCTTCGGTGATCGCAACGCCTACATCGGCGACCCGGAGTATGTCGATGTGCCCGTACCGGGACTGCTAAATCCTGACTACGCTACCGAACGCCGTCGTCAGATTTCTCCACAAGCCCCTGTTAGTGAAGCTGACTTTCGAGCCGTTCCCGGCAACCCTCTGACGTTCCAAACCGATCCCAGCCCCAGCCGCACGGAGGCGATCGCCGCTGTCCATGATGTCGGTTCAGAGGGATTTTCCACGACTCACTTAGTCACCGGCGATCGCTTTGGCAACGTCGTCTCCTATACCCTCACCATTGAGATGACCGGCGGGTCTGGCATGGTTGTCCCCGGCTATGGATTCATTCTCAACAATGAGCTGACAGACTTTGACCCCGTGGTGCCCCACCCGAATACGCCAGAAGCCGGAAAGCGCCCCCGCAGCAGCATGGCCCCGACGATCGCATTTGCTCCCGACGGGTCAGTATTCGCG
>PYEQ01000228.1 GCA_003017785.1 filamentous cyanobacterium CCP5
CCCAATGTCAGCAGACCGGCAGCTTTACGAACCGCTGGTGAGGGTTCTAAGAAGGGAGCCTGGGTGATCAGGCGATCGCTGGAAAAGTCGTAGCCTAGTTCTGTCAGGGTGTTCAGATAGTCCTGATCGTAGCGGGGAACCCGCTCAAAGGGTAGTTCCCCCTGGTCATGCTGGGGCAGCACTCGCCGCCGCTGATAGGGCACGACGTGATCGCCAAAGGCCGCTATATATTCGTCACTATCCAGCAGATGGCTAATGAAGCCCTGCAGCCCCTGGGTGGCCAGCAGCGTTGACCAGGCCAATTTTTCCCGCTCATCGTAGATGTTGCGGCCCAAAATCCGCTGAATGCACAGCTCGACAAACCGATAGTTGTTATTGACTTCGTAGTTCCAGTTGCGAAACGCCTCGCTGGTTGCCAGCCCGCGGATAAAGTCGCGCACGGTGATGGCATGCGATCGCAGCTGCGACTCCAGCGCTACCTGCCGGTTTGCCTTCAGCATTTGCTGTTCGTGAAAGATTTGGCGATAGGCGGCATTGATTACCGCATCCATATCGATCGCATCCGTTACCGTATCCATTGAGTAGATTCTCGACTGCTCGTCGCCCGGAATCTCGTAACCTTCTACCCGCTGGTTTTGGCTAGAAGGGGAATATTCAAGCAGAGGTAAAGCCACGGAGAAACCTCCATCCGCATCAACAACTGGATATGCAAAAACCATTGCAGCGTCCCGTTCGCCCCAGCGGCCGATGGCCAGGAAGCAGACCGTGTACTGCAATACATCAAAGCCTAGGGGATGGCGGAATCAAAAATTACGTTTAGGTCAGAGACAGCAACATTCAGTGACGTTTCTTCAAGCTTAGAAACACCTGCCTGTCTTTAGAGGGCAGACCCCGTGGGAAGGTAGCTACCAGCCAAATGCCGAAAATGCTGCAGGCTGGTCAGTCTCCGCCGCCTTCGCAGTCGGGCCCTGATCCGTTCTGGATTCGGCGCAGAATGAAGCCGTGCTGAATCCTCCGAACCGCTTGACGACGCTGGTGCGCAGGCGCAGGTTGGGCTGGGGAAACCAGAATCGCTCAATCGAGCTCATAGTTTCGTACTCGGTAGTCAGTACCAGTCCCTCTTCATCGTCAATGTGATAGCGACCAATCACGGGTACGATCTCGGCATAGCCCCGCTCCCGCAGCAGATTGCCATCCCGTGGGTTATCGGCATCCGGCACCAGGGCGAACACCGTTGTCCCGGCGTGGTCTTCGCCTTCTTGGTCCCAGGCCATCGACCCCTGCCACTGCACGAAGGCCCCACCCACGGCTTGGCTCGGGTCAACCTCGTGGAGCTGACAAATCTCAACCACCGATGGATGGGAGGCTTCTAAAGCTTCTACGGTGATGGTCGAGCCGCCCAGTTCCGCTCGCCGAAACGGCAGGTGATGGGTAGTCCGTTGGGATTGCCACTGTCCCGCACTCAGGCGGAAAAAGTCCATTACGTCCATGGGTTCAAAATAACTGTGGTGCTCAACTGCAGGGTCACGACGGTAGCCCCTTGGGCCCCCGGTCGTGAATCGGCTCAACTGACTCAGATCGCGAACGGGTCTGAATGGGGACCCGTAAGCCTCTGTAATCTTGGGAGCTACTGTGATCATAATCGGATTTGCTGGCGCCTATCCCTACGCTAGCCCTTCGACAGTGGCCAGGCAGATAGGGATCTGACCCACCCAAATTCTTATTTGACGGACTCAGCCGTAAAGATAAGTAACAGATTATGAGTTCTTCAACATAGCCCTCAAGCAAACGTAATCACTCTAACGCCGATTTTCCCGCCCTTTTAAGGATGAGCCTGATGTATCACCCTTAACAACTTGTAAAAGATAAACACGCTAGGCCGGTGTATAAACAATTTTGGAGGGTTAAAGCAGGCCAGCGAAAGCTACTCCTGCTAGCGGTTTTCAGAATCGTTCACTAACCCAAGGCGACGGCCTTAGTCACCTTGAAGAGAGTTCTGAGTTAGCTTGCGAGATAATTTCGTTTCGTAAACCAACGTTAAGAACTGTAAGCAAGATGAGAGATGGGCCCTAGCTATTCCTGTAAGATCCTGTTTAATGAATCGGTCTGAGCGGTCCTGCCTGGTCAGGGTTTTGGGCCCGGCTAGGGGGCTATTTAGGCCGGTCAAGATCTAACATTCAAACCCAGCGACAAAATATTAGGAGATTGAGTCGATGTTTGACGCATTCACCAAGGTCGTCTCCCAGGCTGATGCACGGGGCGATATGCTTTCCACCGATCAGATCGATGCTCTGCAGCGCATGGTCGCTGACAGCAACAAGCGTCTAGACGCTGTGAACGGCATCACCGGTAATTCTTCCAAGATTGTTGCCGACGCCGCTCGCTCCCTGTTTGCTGAGCAGCCCCAGCTAATCGCTCCCGGTGGCAATGCCTACACCAACCGTCGCATGGCTGCTTGCCTGCGCGACATGGAGATCATTCTGCGCTATGTGACCTACGCCATCTTCGCTGGTGACGCTAGCGTTCTGAACGATCGCTGCCTGAACGGCCTGCGTGAGACCTATGTGGCTCTGGGAACCCCCGGATCCTCTGTGGCAACTGGCGTTGAGAAGATGAAGGAAGCCGCGATCGCTATCGTTAACGACGATAGCAAAGTCACCAAGGGCGACTGCAGCTCCCTGGTTTCTGAAATCGGCAGCTACTTTGATCTCGCTGCTGCGGCTGTTGCCTAGGGCTAACCCTAGTTGAACTTTGGCACCCTCAGGTGCGACTTTTGACTGTAATTCATTTGCTGTGAAAACAATTAAGGAGAACCCTAAGTCATGAAAACTCCTCTGACTGAGGCAGTTGCTGCTGCTGATTCCCAAGGCCGCTTTTTGAGCGCCACCGAGATGCAAACCGCTTTTGGTCGTTTCCGTCAGGCTCAGTCTGGTCTGGAAGCTGCTAAGTCTCTGACCTCCAAGGCTGACTCCCTGATCAGCGGTGCTGCTCAGGCTGTTTACAACAAGTTCCCCTACACCACCCAGATGCAGGGGCCTAACTACGCAGCAGACGAGCGTGGCAAGCAGAAGTGCGCCCGCGATATCGGCTACTACCTGCGCATGGTGACCTACTGCCTGATCGCTGGTGGCACTGGTCCCATGGATGAGTACCTGGTGGCTGGTCTCGATGAGATCAACAGCACCTTCGAACTCTCCCCCAGCTGGTATGTGGAAGCTCTGAAGTACATCAAGGCTAACCACGGTCTGTCTGGCGACGGCGCTGTCGAAGCTAACTCCTACCTCGACTACGCTATCAACGCTCTCAGCTAAGCTGAACACATCTGCCCGGAGGGGCGGTCAGCTGTTGGCATTTAGTTAACAGTTGTCTGCTTATCCGGGCATTGTTTTAGCTATTTGTGTGAACTTGCTTTAAGGCTGGTTTAAGAAAACGCTGAATACTAAATGTGTTGAGAGGTTGGTATGACGACAACAATGCTAGTGCCTGCTAACTTGCAGGCGGCCGGACGGTTGGGTCTCGGGGCTTTTGATGGGGCCCGGGTAGAACTTCGGCCTGATTGGGATGAAGACGATTTGCAAACCGTTTTTCGGGCGGCCTATCGTCAAGTGCTGGGCAATGACTATGTGATGAAGTCAGAGCGACTGACATCAGCCGAGTCATTGCTGCGTCAGGGCAATATCAGCGTTCGCGACTTTGTGCGGGCGATCGCCCTGTCTGATCTCTACAAGGGTAAGTTTTTCTTGCCCAACAACAACCAGCGGTTTGTGGAGCTGAACTTTAAGCATCTACTGGGGCGTCCTCCCCACGACGAGGCTGAACTGGCTCGCCACACCCAGATGGTTGAGGATAAGGGCTACGACGCCGAGATCAATTCCTACTTTGAAAGCGCTGAGTATGAGAGCAAGTTTGGCGACAACATTGTTCCCTACTTCACCGGTTTTGAAGTAACCCCCTGGTCTTGCTCGGTTGGTTTTAGCCGTATGTTCCAGCTCTATCGGGGCTATGCCAATAACGATCGCGGCCAGGTCCGCCGCAAGCGGGGGCAGCTGTTCGAAGAAGTGGCTCGTAACCAGGCTTCTTCTATTCCCCAGCCTTCTAGCACTGCTAACAGGGCTGCCAAGAAGAACGAAACCCCTCAAAAGGCGTTCGGTGGGGTCGGCAACACCAGTGCTCGCATGTATCGAATTGAGGTGACCAACGTCATCGGCAACTCCCTGCGAGATCCTCGGGTGCGCCGGGCGAATCGAGCCTTTATGGTGCCCTATTCCGATCTCTCCAACCGGATGCAGCAGATTCTGCGCAGCGGTGGCAAGATCGTGAGTATTAGAGAAGCCTAGACCACTTGTTGATGGCATTGGGATGGTAAGTGCAGCCTCTTAATCAGGAAGTTGGCTTATCATCCCTCATTCTTTTTTTGGTCGTTCTCTCTTCAGCCTGCTCCCCCAGATAAGGAATTTATAAACTATGTTTGGTCAAAGCACGTCGGTTAGCAGCACTAGCAGCAGTGACAACGGCAACCGCATGTACCGCATTGAAGTCCAGGGCATGAGCCAGCGGGTCAATCCCAATCGCATCAGCTACCCAATTCGTAGCAGCGGTACAACCTTTCTCAGCGTTCCCTACAACCGTCTGAGCGATCAGATGCAGCGCATCAACCGCATGGGCGGCAAGATTGTCAGCATTGAGCCGTTAGGGGGCGAACCCGGTGACAACCATGACGCTCGCCAACAGGCGACCGCAAATTTTCAGACCCTCCGCCACGCGGGCACGAACGGATCTGCCCCTGCCGCTGACGAAGACTAATGGTCGACGCCGATGTCACGCTGACACCGGAAGGGGCGATCGCCAATCTCACCCAAACCGAAGATCCCAGCCTGCGCTACTACGCCGCCTGGTGGCTGGGGCGGTTTCGAGTGAATCGGCCTGAGGCAGTTGAGGCCCTGGTAGGGGCCTTAGAAGATGACTCCGTGCGGGACCCGGATGGCAGCTATCCGCTCCGTCGTAATGCTGCCCGGGCCCTGGGCAAGCTGTCGGATACCCGAGTCGTACCGGCTTTGGTGAACTGCCTCAGCTGCGCAGACTACTACGTGCGGGAAGCCGCCGTTCAGGCCCTAGGGGCTTTGGGGGATAGCCGCTGTGTTTCCGACCTGATCGGACTGCTTGCTGGTGGTCTTGAGGCGGCCGTAGCTGTGCCTGGCAAACCCCATCTGGTGCAGCCTTATAATGCGCTTCTGGAAGCCCTGGGCATGCTAGCCGGTGCAGAGGCCTCAGAGGTGGTGGCGGCGGTCAAGCCCTTCCTCAACCACGATCGCCCCCAGGTGCAAAACGCCGCCGCCCGCGCCATGTATCAGCTGACCGGGGATGCTGCCTACTGCGATTTACTCCTCAGCCGCCTCCAGGCGGATAATTTGCAGCTACGGCGATCGGCCCTGATGGATTTGGGGGCCGTAGGCTTTTTGCCAGCTGCCGAGGCGATCGCCCAAACCCCAGCCGAGAATAGCTTAAAGCTCATTGCCCTGCAGGGGGTGCTCGAAACCCATTTACGGCAGGCCAGCGAGGCCGATCCCTCAGCCGCCGCCCTGACCGCCGCCGCTCGCAAGGTCATGGATCTTATGGACAGCCTGCTTTAGGGTCTTGATGGGGATGAACGATGCTGACTGCCAATGCTATGACCGACGACGTCACCGCTAATGCGGCTTCCTTGCCAGACTTAGCCGCCCTGATCCGGTGTGTAGAAACCGCTGACTCCCGAGAAGCGCTGGTGAGAGCAGTATGGCAGCTATCGGCGGCCCGAGATGTGGCCGCTCTGCCGACGCTGATTCAAGCCCTGGGCTATAACAACCCGGGGGCGGCGGTGGCGGCGGTCGATGGTCTGGTCAAGCTGGGGAAATCCGCCGTCCCCGCCCTGCTGAAGCAGCTCGATGGCTACAACTACGGGGCCCGGGCCTGGGCTATTCGGGCCCTGGCCCTGATTCGCGATCCGAGGGCGCTGCAGGTGCTCATTGAAACCGCCAGCGGTGACTTTGCCCTCAGCGTTCGGCGGGCTGCCGCCAAGGGCATTGGCACCCTGGACTGGAGTTTGCTGCCTTTCGATCAGCGCACCCCCGCCCAGCATCAGGTACTCGATACCCTGTTTGCGGTGACTGCCGATCCTGAATGGGTGGTCCGCTATGCCGCGATCGCCGGCCTAGAAGCCCTGGCCCTGGCCCAGCCAGAGCTGCAGTCTGCAATCGTGGCTCACCTCCACCGGCTGATTGATCAAGACGACACCCTAGCGGTAAAGGCTCGCTGCCAGCTGGCGATCGCCACTATTCAAACGGACGGGGCAGAGGACGGGTCCCATTAAAAACCAGCCTGGTGGATACCCGTTTTAACAACTGCTAATTCATGACAATCCAGCGGCTCAGGTAGCCATGGACAGCCCTCCCTAACCCCGTGAGGGATTAGAATAGAGGATGTCTAACTCGAAACCATACTGAGTTCACTGTAACCGCGATGACTGCACCCGCGATGCCTGCTAGCCCTGACCGGATTTTGATTTTTGACACCACCCTGCGGGACGGTGAGCAGTCACCGGGAGCGACGCTCAATACCGAAGAAAAGCTGGCGATCGCCAAGCAGCTCTCCCGCCTGGGAGTAGACATCATCGAGGCCGGGTTTCCCTTTGCCAGTCCCGGTGATTTTGAAGCGGTGAACCGGATTGCTGCCCAGGTGGGCACCCCCGACGGCCCGGTAATCTGCGGTCTGGCTCGGGCTACCAAAGGCGACATCGAAGCGGCAGGCAAAGCTCTGGCCCCCGCCGCCAAGCACCGCATCCACACCTTCATCGCCACCTCCGACATTCACCTCCAGTACAAGCTGCGCAAGTCCCGCCAAGAGGTGCTGGCGATCGCCCCGGAGATGGTGGCCTACGCCAAGACCTTCACCGACGACGTGGAGTTCTCCCCGGAGGATGCAGGCCGATCTGATCCGGAGTTTCTCTATGAAATGATCCAGGTGGCGATCGCCGCCGGGGCCACCACCATCAACATCCCCGACACCGTGGGCTACCTCACCCCCTCCGAGTTTGGCACCCTGATCAAGGGCATCAAGGAAAACGTGCCCAACATTGACCAGGCGGTGATTTCCGTCCACGGCCACAACGACCTGGGACTGGCGGTGGCTAACTTCCTGGAAGCGGTGAAGAACGGGGCTCGCCAGCTGGAATGCACCATCAACGGCATCGGTGAGCGGGCCGGTAATGCCGCTCTCGAAGAGCTGGTGATGGCCCTCTACGTGCGCCGCCATTTCTACAATCCCTTCCTCGGTCGCCCCGCCGA